>DASTZB010000215.1:0-6118 GCA_035764525.1 Chitinophagaceae bacterium
AATTGACAGCAATGTTTTTGAGATCGCCACTTCAGAAGATAGCTTGTTCAGGATTTATAGCTGGGACACATGGGCAGGCGGTACCATGCACTTCTTTAATAACGTATTTCAGTATAATTATAACGGTAAAGTGATCACAGAATTTCTGGAACTCACTGAAGATGATCCATCAGGATTTTTCC
The DNA here is from genome assembly GCA_035764525.1 of Chitinophagaceae bacterium. Lineage (GTDB taxonomy): Bacteria > Bacteroidota > Bacteroidia > Chitinophagales > Chitinophagaceae > VBAS01. The sequence goes on from DASTZB010000215.1 coordinate 183, forward strand.
CAGATATTTTTACATTAAAATCTGGAGGCAAAACCTATTATTTAGTAATTAATAACGAAATGTATTCAACTAAAGATGTTGGCGAATCAATACAAATTTTTGCTATTGAAAAAGGAAAGCTGAATCAAAATGTCAAATTAATAAAAACCCCAAGCGGGATGACCAGCATCATTTCAGTTGAATTCGATTTCTTTAGCGTTGTCGATAGAACTGAAAGACCGGTTAGGGTCATTAAATACGACAAAAACAAAAAGATCATTCATATCCCCGTTGTATATGAAGATGGAAAAGTCTCTGAGAAATTTATTCAATATAATTCAACGGAAAATATTTTGAGAAATATAAAATACAATGAGATCGCTTTCATTATCCGTAAGAGAAATTCTACAGAGTGATATCGAACCATTAAGCGACTATTGGTTCAAGTCGAGTCCCGAATTTCTGATCGCTATGGGTGTTGATCTTTCCAAATTGCCTACCAAAGAAGAATGGAAAGAAATGCTGAACGAACAACTGAGCCAATCCTATGAAGAAAAAAAGTCGTATTGCATTGTCTGGTTGTTTGATAATGAGCCTGTTGGTCATAGCAATGTGAACCGTATCATTTTTGGCGAAGAAGCTTATATGCATCTACATATTTGGAAACCGGGTAATAGGACAAAAGGCATGGGTTTACAGTTTGTAAAAATGACGCTGCCCTTCTTTTTCCAAAATATGAAATTGAAAAAGATCTGTTGTGAGCCCTATGCTTTAAATCCTGCACCCAATAAAACAATGGAGAAACTAGGATTTGAATTCGTCAAAGAATATATCACGATTCCAGGCTTTATCAATTTTGAACAACCTGTAAAGCATTGGGAACTGACTTATGAAAAGTTCAAACTGCTTAATGAATAATCAAAAAAAAAATTGTCTCGGCGAATCAACATTCTCCGAAAAATTAGAAATCTTGAAATAAGCAATCCCAAAATCTTTATCTTCCCATTCTAAAATCATCTTATGCAACTACATCGTTTCATCACCATTTGCGTAGCCATCATTATTCAATCTAATATTAGTGCACAAAAAGATCCTGCTACAACTGAGGTATGGAAACCCGAACCAAAAGTGGTAACTCCTGGCAAAACCAATTCTGATGCTCCATCAGATGCTATTATACTTTTTGATGGTGTATCAGGCGCAGCCTGGCAACATACAAATGGAGATGCTATAAAATGGACAATTGCTGACAATGCACTTACGATAAAACCGCAAACGGGCACTATTGAAACAAAGCAAAAATTTGGCGATTGCCAGTTACATATTGAATGGCGCATAGATAAAAATGTAAAAGGGGAAAACCAGGATCGGGGTAATAGCGGGATATTCCTGATGGGGCGTTATGAGTTGCAGGTCCTCGATAATTATAATGGCATCAATAAAACTTATGTAAATGGCCAGGCAGGTAGTATTTATAAACAATCGCCACCACTTGTCAATGTATGCAAGGCACCGGGCGAGTGGCAAACCTACGATATCATATTCACTGCCCCCCGATTTAGTGACAATGGTTCTGTTATCTCCCCGGCACGTATGACTGTCCTTCAAAATGGTGTGCTTGTGCAAAATAATACTTCTATATGGGGTAATACTGTATATATTGGGTCGCCAACATATGAAAAACACGCCGTAAAGGAATCAATTACGCTTCAGGATCACGGGCATCTTACAAGCTATCGTAATATTTGGGTCAGAGAATTATAAGTTTTTATTCCCGGCGAGATTTATTTCGTTTCTTTTAGCAGACCTTCAACAATACTTGTAAATATCTTTTTATATTCTTCAAAATACTGTTTAGTGCCCGGCCCATAGAATACACTATGAACCTCTCTCACGTTTCCTTTTCTGTCCAGAAAAATACTTGTAGGGAATGAACGTATCGGAGTAAGCTGGGGTAATGTTTTTTCAGTTTTTTGCTCATCAATAGAAGTTACGCCTGTGATCAGCATTGGGTATTGTACATTAAATAATTTTTGAAACTTACTTAAGCTTTTTTTCGAACGTTCGAAGTCTGTTGAGTATTCATATGCAAGCGAAACTATCTCCACTCCCCTGCTGCGATACTTGTTATAGAAGTCACTCAGGAATTTTGTTTCATCCATGCAATTTGGACACCAGCTACCCATCAATTGCACAACCACAACTTTATTTTTAAATCTTTCATCATTTATCGAAACTGGTTTACCCTCAAGATCATTAAACGTAAAATTCAATTTGCTTTCACCGGGCTTTAATTTAGTTGGCTCTTCCTGCTCTGGTGCTTTTACATTTTTATCTTTCACAGCACTCCATGTTTCTTTTCCACTATAGCCAGCCAAATAAACACCACCGGTTATCTTTTCAGCACTTGCGATCTTTGCATAAAAAGTATAAGCATGTGAACCATCAAACGTTGAGAGCTTCAATGAGTCGCCCGTAACGATCCCATCCAAAAAACGATAATCGCCGGATGGAGTTATGAAACTACCTGTAAGTTTATCGCCCATTTGTTCAAACTCTGCTATTGCTTTTCTCGGTGTGCCGTTTGGTCTTGTAATAGTAACATCCCATTTCCCGCTGATATTATAAACGGCACTTCCCTGGTTTTTTATGAACCTGTAGATCTGGTTGGGATATGCATAGAATGGCCAATTTTGAAATTCACCGGTTGTCCCTTTATTCCAAATACCCTGGAAACTGCCGTCGGCATTTCTTTTTGTTCTAAAAGATGATTCAAATACAGGCATATCAAAATTCACCGAATCATTTGTGACTGAGATGGGGCCCACTTTTATCTTTTCATCAGCATTGATCACATAAAAAAAAGTTCCTGTCTTCTCTTTACTGACCTGCATATTAAAAACAACCGTATTGCTGTCAGGCCTTACAACATAAGCCCGGTAATTAGCCGCTAATTCTTTTTGTCCTATAGCCGGTAAAAAGGTAAGTCCCAAGCTGCCTATCAATACAATTGCTTTCATTTGAGTATTTTTCAACATGCAATATCGGTAAAAGACAAAAAAGCCTGCCAAAAAGTTGGCAGGCCTTTGTTAAATGCTTTACAGAATAGCAATCTTTACCTCGTATCGGCCTTTAATTGATGATAATTAGGCTGATATTTTTCTTTTCGAAGTATTGTAAGTAAGTCTTTCTCCAAACTGGTTATCGGGAATTCAACAATGCGACCGATCTCGGCACCCTTCTGTTCAACGATTATTGTTGGCACCCTGACTATATTTTTACCGGCCTCTTCATGTTGCGGGCTTTTTCTGTAAAGACTATCATTGTTGCTTACCATTACAAGTGTAAGATCACTGACCGGGAATCCGCAACAGTCAAGCATCTTCAATACTCTCGGCACTTCCCTCCTGCTATCGCCACACCAGGTGCCCATAAAAATCGTAATTGATTTACCAGCAAGCAATGGCCTGATAAAATTGCAGGTGAAAGAATCTACTACATAAGAATCATAGTTTGGTTTGAACCAATCATCAAATGGTGATTGCAATAATGAAGATCTTGAGCATTTACCCAATAGCATATCATTGCCGCGGGCATCCTTGCTCAGGTGATTAATTAAGCCTGGTGATGAAGAATTTTTTGTAACAGAGCAAGATGAAATTGTAAATAATGAAATGATCATTATAATGAAATATGTTTTCATGATTAAAAGTTTTAAAATGAAATAATAGAATGAGTGGTCAACGGACCACACTCCTAATCCACCGTAAACGATAAGTAATACCTGGATAATTATGAATAATAAGTTGAGACTTCCGCAAGCTGTCGTCTGTCGACTGTGGACTGTCGACTAAAGAAATGTTTAAGCAATAGGCGGATGAAAGGGAGTGCCTATAAAGCATTTACTCAGATCAGCATTGTATTCTGTAAAGCCATCAGAAGATGAAGGAATGATCTGCGGAACTTCAATTATCGTTTTCGGAGTGAATTCATTCAGTTTTTCTGTCAACGTATTTTTTAATAATGAATTGTCAGAAGAGTCATCACCATTATGATCAAACATAGAAGTAAGATGATCCTCGCAACCGCAGTCAGGTTTGTTTTGTACTATTTCAGCCTGCCATTTACAATAGAGATAGGTAGCGATCTTTCCGTACTGCAGACTCAAAAAAACTACAAGGATCAATATAGCTGATAATTTCTGTTTCACTTCGGGATACAATTTACTAAAAGATCATAGCTTTAATATTCATCTTAAAAAACTGTTATGAGAAACTTCGTTATCGTAATTCTACTTTTTACATCCTCTTTAGCTGTTACTGCCCAAAATTTCGACTCAATAAACATAAAGACCACTAAAGTAGCAGGTTCAGTGTATATGCTTGAAGGCTCGGGCGGAAATATTGGTGTGCTGATTGGCAATGATGGTACCATACTCATTGATGACCAATATGCTCCTTTAGCAGAAAAAATTAAAAAAGCACTTGCTGCAATCAGTAATAAACCGATTAAGTTTATTATCAATACTCATTTCCACGGAGATCATTCCGACGGCAACAAGTCGTTTGCTGGTGAAGGTGTTGTCTTTGTAGCACATGAAAATACAAGAAGGCGATTGACAGCTGACCAGTTCATGGCTGCTTTCAAGACTGAGCAGAAGGCGTCACCTTACGAAGCCTTACCCAAAATTACCTTTTCAGAGTCTATCATTTTTAATATGAATGGTGAAACAGTCCAGGTATTACATATCAAAAATGCCCATACAGATGGTGATGCAATAATTTATTTCAAAGAGTCAAACGTGATACATACCGGTGATGTGTTTGTCCGTTATGGTTTACCATTTATAGACCAGGAACATGGTGGCAATATTGATGGAATGATAGCCGGCGCTGATCAAATATTAAAAATGATCAATGATGATACAAAGATCATTCCCGGTCATGGTGCCATCAGTAATAAAAAAGATCTGCAGGATTATAAAACCATGCTACAAACTGTAAGAAACAGGGTGGCCGAAGGAATTAAGGCCGGGAAAACACTGAACCAGGTTGTAGATTCTGATCCTACTAAGGAATATAAAACTGTTTTCGATAAGATTTTTTTTATAGAATCCGTTTACAATTCATTGAAGAAATAGATCATTTAATCCGGGATAATCATTTCGGCAGGTTCGCAAACATATCACTTGTCATAGCTGAAAGATCGTATTCTTCTTTCCAGCCCCAATCCTTTCTTGCCACGGAATCATCTATACTTTGCGGCCAGCTATTAGCTATTGCCTGTCGGTAATCGGGTTTATATGATATTTTAAAACCAGGGACATGTTTTTTTACTTCAGTACCGATCTCTTTCGGCGAAAAACTCATTCCTGAAATATTGTAAGAAGTCCTTATTGAAATTTTATCTGCCGGGGCTTCCATCAATTCTATGGTAGCACGAATTGCATCGGGCATATACGTCATTGGCAAATAAGTATTCTCATCCAAAAAACATTCATACTTTTTTTCTTCCAACGCCTCATAAAAAATTTCAATCGCATAGTCCGTAGTGCCACCCCCGGGAGGTGATTTGTAAGAGATAAGACCGGGATAACGCAGGCTTCTCACATCAACGCCAAAGCGCTGATGAAAATAATTACACCAAAATTCACCGGCATATTTACTAATGCCATAAACAGTAGTTGGCTCAATGATGGTTTGCTGCGGGCAATTCTTCTTCGGACTTGTAGGACCAAACACTGCAATTGATGAAGGCCAGTATACCTTGTGTATTTTTTCTTCTCTGGCAATATCAAGAACATTCAGCAAACCCTGCATATTTAAATGCCATGCAAGACCTGGATTTTTTTCACCGGTTGCTGAAAGTATAGCTGCCAAATGATAAATCTGAGTAATGCCCTGGCGGATCACCTGTACATGCAGCATTTCTTTATTCATTACATCAAGGCTAACATA
>DASTZB010000216.1:0-6655 GCA_035764525.1 Chitinophagaceae bacterium
TTATTGTAAAGGATATCGATGAAAATACAATATCGTTAGCTGTGCAGGTAAAAAACGGCGCTTTGAAAGGGTCGGCTTACCTGCGAATACGAATTAACGGAGGTATATTAATTACAGCCGATAATAAGTTTTCCGTAACTAATGCTACCGATGTTACGCTTTACTTAACTGCAGCTACTAATTATAAAAATTATAAAGATATTACCGCAATCCCGGCATCATTATGTTTAAATGAATTAAAAACAATTAAAGGAAAATCTTATGAACAAATAAAAGCTGCCCATATAAAAGAATACCAGCAATACTTCAATACCTTTTCAATCAACTTAGGTAAAAGTGAAAACGAAACTTTGCCGACAGATCAACGATTAGAAAAATTTGCCTCGTCCAACGATCCCTCATTTGTTGCTTTGTATTTACAGTATGGAAGATATTTATTGGTATCATCATCACGTCCGGGTACAAGACCTGCGAATCTGCAAGGGATTTGGAATGATCTGCTTAATCCCCCATGGGGCAGCAAGTACACAACCAATATTAATCTTGAAATGAATTACTGGCCGGCAGAAGCACTCAATCTTTCGCCGATGCATGAGCCATTATTTCAAATGCTTAAAGAGTTATCACAAACCGGTAAGCAAACTGCAAAAGATCATTACAATGCACCCGGCTGGGTATTACATCATAATACGGATCTCTGGCGTGGCACTGCACCGATCAACGCAGCTAATCATGGTATCTGGGTTACGGGTGGGGCATGGTTATGCAGACATTTATGGGCTCATTATTTATTCACGCAGGATAAAGAATTCTTACAAAGCACGGCTTACCCGATCATGAAAGAAGCAGCATTGTTCTTTAATTCATTTTTGATCAAAGATCCAAAGACAGGTTGGTTGATCAGTACCCCATCAAATTCGCCGGAGCAGGGTGGATTAGTTGCCGGTCCATCAATGGATCACCAGATCATCCGTGGATTATTTAATAATGTCATTGCTGCAAGCCAGTTACTAAGTGTGGATAGCGTTTTTCGAAATACATTAAAAGAAAAAATAAAGCAGATCGCTCCCAATCAAATCGGAAAATATGGACAGTTGCAGGAATGGATGCAGGATGTTGATGATACTGCCAACAAACATCGTCATATTTCACATTTATGGGCCGTACACCCGGGCAACGAGATCAACTGGGATGATACTCCGGAATTGATGAAAGCCGCACGACAGTCGTTGTTATATCGCGGTGATGCTGCAACCGGATGGAGTCTCGGATGGAAAATAAATTGCTGGGCAAGATTCAAAGATGGCGATCATGCATTCCGGTTGATACAAATGTTACTCAGTCCTTCGAAAAACGATGCGGGCAGCTATCCGAATTTATTTGATGCGCATCCGCCATTCCAGATCGATGGTAATTTTGGTGGTGCTGCCGGTATTGGGGAAATGATCCTGCAAAGTCATACAAAATTTATTGATGTATTACCTGCATTGCCTGCCGCATTGCCCAATGGCGACGTGAAAGGTTATTGCGCCAGAGGCGGCTTTGTGTTTGATCTAAAATGGAATGATGGAAAATTGCAAGAGCTAACGGTTGCATCAAAGGCGGGGCAAACCTTACTCTTACGTTACAATAATAAAGTGGTTAATATGCCTACTATTAAAAATACTGTTTACAAATTTGATGCGTCGCTTAATCAAAAATAATTTTTTTGGGGTAGCCAGCTGTATTACTACTATTAAACTTCCGTTGCGTCGCACTCTTCAGGGTTCTGTTCACTATGTGGCCTTTTTCCCGCAGCGTTCACAGCGAAACAGCAGCATTCGCGGTGTGAAATTCATCGCACTTCTTTGTTTATTGATGGCTCCGTGGTTCAATTCAAATGCACAAAGACAAGACATCAATCTAAACAACGGCTGGCAAACATCTTTAGCAGGAACAAATGAATGGAAAAAAGTAAATGTGCCTCACAACTGGGATGATTATTACGGATACAGGAGATTGCAACATGGCAATTTACATGGTGATGCTGTTTACAAAAAAAGTTTTGTGATCAGGCAATCAAAACAAGGCAAGCGTTTCTTTTTATTTTTTGAAGGAGTTGGCAGCTATGCAAAAGTAATTTTGAATAGTAAACCAGTTGGTTCACATGCAGGCGGCAGGACGACCTTTACATTAGATGTTACCGACGCGATTAAAACGGATGGAACAAAAAATGAGTTGGAAGTAGAAGCATCGCATCCTGCAAATATTAAAGATCTTCCATGGGTTTGTGGTGGCTGTAGTGAAGAACGGGGATTCTCAGAAGGTTCACAACCACTTGGAATATTCAGACCTGTTCATTTAATTATAGCCAATGATATTTGTATTGAGCCTTTTGGTGTTCATGCATGGTCAGAAGATAATAATACAAGCTTATTTATTACCACGACTTGTAAAAATTATTCTAACAAACAAAGAAGGATCGATATTATCCAACAACTAAAAAGCAAAGAAGGATCGGTTCTTACTACCGCATATACCCACGACAGGATCCAATCATTGGATATCAGTGATGTCACCCAACTGATAGCGATTAAGTCTCCAACATTGTGGTCGATAGAAAATCCCTATTTGCATGAGATAGTTACAACAATTAAGGAAAATGATAGAATAATTGACCAGGTCAAAACAAAGTTTGGTTTTCGAACCATCAATTGGAGAACTCATTCAAATCAATTTTACCTGAACGATAAACCTGTTTTTATAAACGGAATTGCAGAGTATGAGCATCTGATTGGTCAATCCCATGCTTTCAACAATGAACAGATTGTTGCAAGGATGAAATGGATAAAAGCAGCAGGCTTCAATGCTTTCCGTGATGGGCATCAACCACATAATTTATTGTATGGAAAATTGTGTAATGAAAAAGGAATATTATGGTGGACGCAGTTATCTGCACATGTTTGGTATGATACAAAAGAGTTCAGAGAAAATTTTAAACAGCTAATAAAAGAATGGGTGATAGAAAGACGCAATGACCCATCAGTGATTCTATGGGGTCTGCAAAACGAAAGCAAACTTCCAGAAGATTTTGCAAAAGAATGTACTGAACTCATTCGTTCATTGGATCCTACTGCATCATCACAAAGATTAGTGACAACTTGCAATGGCGGAAGTGGCACTGATTGGGATGTGCCACAAAACTGGACAGGAACGTATGGTGGTGATGCCGATACTTATGCCGAAGATCTAAAGAAACAAATATTGGTTGGTGAGTATGGAGCATGGCGTACACTCGATCTTCATACAGAAGGCGGATTTGTGCAAAATGGAATTTTGAGTGAAGATCGAATGACACAATTGATGGAACAAAAAGTTCGATTAGCCGAATCAGTAAAAGATAGTATTGCCGGGCATTTCTTTTGGTTACTCACATCACATGATAATCCCGGACGAGTACAAGGTGGCGAGGGATTAAGAGAGTTGGATAGGATCGGCCCGGTAAATTATAAAGGATTACTTACACCATGGGAAGAGCCAACAGATGCATTCTATATGTATCGCAGCAATTATGCGCCGAAAGAAAAAGAACCGATGGTTTATATCGTTTCTCATACATGGCCCAATAGATGGATGAAACCCGGTATTAAAGACAGCATTTATGTTTATAGCAATTGCGATGAAGTGGAATTATTCAACGACATAGATAATGCATCCTTGGGTAAAAGAAAACGGAATGGTATTGGCACCCATTTTCAATGGGACAAAGTAAATATTCAATACAATGTTTTGTATGCTGTGGGATATGTAAATGGAAAGGCAGTTGCGAGAGATACGCTCGTACTACTTCATTTACCGCAATCGCCAAATTTCAATAAGCTATATGCAGGAGCAATAGATCTTACAAAGCCACAACCGGGATACAAGTATATCTATCGTATCAACTGTGGCGGTCCTGATGATATTGATAAAAATGGAAATAAATGGTATGCCGACCATGATAAAGATGAACAACCATTATTAGCCAGTAAACAGCCATTATCTTGGACATCATCATCATGGGCAAAAGACTTTCCTGATATTCCAAAATTCTTTGCCAGCCAGCGCAGAACATTTAGCCCCATAAAAAGGACGAGGGATTGGAAACTGTTTCAAACATTTCGATATGGAAAGGATAGACTGAAATATGAATTTGAGTTGCCTGATGGAGAATATCTGGTCGAATTATACTTTGTTGAACCGTGGATAGGGGTCGGGGGAGGCATAAATGCAAAAGGAATGCGATTGTTTGATGTTGCTATTAATGATAGAATAGTTTTAGATGATCTTGATATCTGGAGTGAAGTGGGGACAAATGCTGCATTGAAAAAGTCGGTCAAAGTAAATATCACTGGTGGGAAAATGATCATTTCATTTCCAGAAACAAATGCAGGAGAAGCACTGATCTCTGCAATTGCCATTGCCTCCAAAAAAGAATTATACAGAGAGGCTGCAATTGTTACACCCGGCAGTCCTGCTGTGGATATTACATTACAATCATGGTTGGATATTGGCGATAAGCAGTATGCTGATGAAAAAATTAAATTCAATTCTATCCCTTCAGTCTTATTTGGAGCCGATTGGATACAATTTATAACCAAACAGGTAAAAAGATCTGTGACATTTCAGCCAGGGAAGGAATCATATATATATGTAGCATTGAAAAATGATGATGAAACTGCAAAAGATTTTGAGAATATGAATGCCGAGATCATTACAGATGAGAACGGAGGAACTGCTTATAAAGTTTATAGAAAATTTTGTCAGGCAGATTCGATAATGGTAATACCATATGGAGCGGAAGCGATCATTGCAATACAACGAGCTTCAAAAATGCAACCTGCTTATGATTTAAAACCAATAAGGCAATACAAAGCAAATGTGGTGAAATTGATCGATGGTGTAGTAAAGGACTCTGTTAACGGAAGATATTCCGCAATTGTGAACACAAATAACAATGTTGTGGTTGATTATGCGATTCAAACCGGTGTTGCAGATATTTATTCTATTACTATGAAATATTTTTATCCCAAACCAACACCTGTAAAAGGCAAATTGCAGGTGATCGGGGCAGGTAACACCATGATGCTCGATGAGGAGGTTCAATTTAATTTTACCAATACCGGGAAATGGAATCAATTTACTATTAACACTGGTAACATGATCAATGCCGGGAATTATTCTGTTCGTTTAATAATTACGGGTGCAGAAGGATTAGCAATTTCAGGTATCGATCTACAATAATTCAATGAAACGATTGCTTTGCCATATTAGTTTTTGTATCCTTTTAGTTCCTTGTATTTCACAAAATCTTTCCGTAACAAATCTTCGCTGTGAGTCCTCGCTGGATCCACTAGGTGTTGATCTGGCTAATCCGCATTTAAGTTGGGAATTGATAAGTAAGCAAAGAAATGTTTCGCAAACAGCATACAGAATTTTAGTGTCTGATGATTTATCATTACTAAGTAGAGGAGTTGGAAATCTTTGGGATTCAAAAAAAGTAAATAGCGCTGCGTCTATCCAGGTTCAATATAATGGCAAAGTTTTGCAATCAGTAAAAAAGTACTTCTGGAAACTGATGGTTTGGGATAATAAAGGAAATATTTCTTCATGGAGTGATCCTGCTATGTGGCTAATGGGTTTATTCAATAGAGAGGATTGGAATAATGCCCAATGGATCGGTTATGATGAAGTGATTGACTCATTACGTATAGCTCCCCATGTTCATTTAAATGGAAAAAGATCCTGGGGCCCAAGAAGAAATGTTTTGCCACTAATGCGTAAAGAGTTTTCGATTGATAAAGAAATTAAAACAGCAACAACTTATATCTGCGGGTTAGGGCATTTCGAAATCCATTTGAATGGAAAAAAGATTGGCGATCATTTCTTAGATCCGGGCTGGACCAATTACAGTAGGCATGCACAGTATGTCACATTTGATATTACAAATGAATTAAAGAGAGGAGGGAACGCCTTTGGAGTGATGTTGGGAAATGGGTTTTATTATATTCCCGGTCAGCGTTATCGGAAAATGACTGGCGCCTACGGGCATCCTAAAATGATCATGAGAACCGTGATCGAGTACGCAGATGGTTCAATTGAAAATATTATAAGTGATAAAAGCTGGCAAACTTTTTCATCACCGATTATTTTCAGCAGCATTTATGGTGGTGAAGATTATGATGCAAATCTCGAGCAGGAAGATTGGGATAAAACAGGTTTTCTAAGAGATGGAACAAACTGGTTGAATGTGACTATAACAACGGGTCCCGAAAAACTAGAATCCCAATTGCAGCAGCCTTTAAAAATAATGGACCGATTTACTGCAAAAGTTAAAACGCAAGTTAAACCCAATACCTGGATTTATGATCTCGGGCAAAACTTTTCAGGTATCCCTGCAATAACTGTCACTGGTAATAATGGCGATACTGTAAAGATATTTTGTGCTGAATTGGTCAACGCAGATGGAACAGCAAATCAAAAAGCGACGGGTTCGCCGAGTTTTTTTACATATATATTAAAAGGGGGAAAAGAGGAGAGCTGGCAACCACGATTTTCGTACACAGGGTTTCGGTATATGGAAGTCCATTGTATTCCAAAAGATAGTTTGAGGCCGGCGCCAGTTGTAATGAAAATT
>DASTZB010000217.1:0-3566 GCA_035764525.1 Chitinophagaceae bacterium
TATTCTCATAATAGACGATGAGGAACAATTACGCAAGCTCCCGGTGCGTATTATTGGCATGTTGCGGGTTTCGGCGCAACAATAAAGCCCTTTGCTGCGATGCGTCACCAGCCTGAAGATAAAATAAGAACTTTGGTAGAACAACAAATTGAGAAAACAATATTAGGGCCGTCTGTAGTGAATGTTTTAAAACTTAATATCGCTTTGGACAATATAAAATGAAAAGGATTTTAAAAAGAAATAAAATGAAAAAGATTTTTTTTGGAACAGCATTGATGATAAGTATACAGATTATCGCTCAGGACACGACCTCAAGCATCAAACCTCAAACATCAAACCCTTTAAGTTTTACTGGTTATGCAGAAGCTTACTACAGTTATGATTTTAACAAACCAGCTGATAATAATCGCCCATTTTTTTTATACAGCCATAACCGGCATAATGAATTTAATGTAAACCTCGCCTTTGTAAAAGGAAGTTATAATGAGAAAAGGATAAGAGCCAATATTGCGATTGCGGTAGGTACATATATGAATGCAAATTATGCGGCTGAACCAGGCGTATTAAAAAATATCTATGAAGGCAATGTTGGTGTCAAAATTTCCAAAACAAAAAACCTTTGGATCGATGCCGGCATTTTTTCTTCTCATATCGGTTTTGAAAGTGCACATTCTCCCAGTTGCTGGAGCCTGACAAGGAGTATGGTTGCTGAAAACTCGCCGTATTTTGAAAGCGGCGCTAAACTTTCGTATACAACTGATAATGGAAAAATATCCTTAACGGCATTGGCATTAAATGGGTGGCAACGCATTACAAGAGTAGATGGCAATTCGCTGATGAGTTGGGGAACACAGATATATATAAAACCTTCTGGCAAAATAACGCTTAACTACAGCACTTTCCTTGGCACAGATAAACCTGACAGTGCAAGGCTTTGGAGAATTTACCATAATCTCTATGCTATTTTTCAATTCGATGACAAAATAGGATTCACGGCAGGTTTTGATATCGGAACTGAACAGGTAACCAAGGGAAGCAGCGATAAAAACACTTGGTACACACCAGTTGGTATTTTAAGTTTCACTCCAAATAGTAATTGGGCCATTGCAGTAAGAGGAGAATATTACAGCGATAAGAATGGCGTTATCATTTCAACAGGAACACCGAATGGTTTTAAAACTTTCGGGGCTTCATTAAATGTTGATAGAACTTTCGGGGAACACTTGTTGTGGCGAACAGAAGTCAGAACCTTTGGCAGCAAGGATGCGATTTTTACAAAAGACAATACACCGGAAAAAAATAACAGTGCGATCACTACATCACTTGCATTAACATTTTGATGAACGAGCAGGAAAATAAAGAAAAGCGGGTTCAGCAATTTTTAGAACTGAATCAGAAAGCAAGCCGTGGCAAGCTGAAGATCTATATCGGTATGAGTGCTGGTGTTGGTAAAAGCTATCGGATGCTGCAGGAAGCGCATAACCTGTTGCGCAATAGCGTGAATGTAAAAGTTGGGTATATAGAAACACATAATCGAAAAGAAACTGAAGAATTGGTAGAAGGATTGCCGATTATTCCAAGAAGGAAAGTCTTTTATAAAGGAAAGGAATTGAACGAGCTGGATGTACAAGCCATTCTTCTTTTACATCCTGAAGTTGTTATAATTGATGAGCTGGCACATACAAATATTCCGGGCAGCAAGAATGATAAACGCTGGCAGGATGTGATCGATATTATTGATGCCGGGATTGATGTGATCACCGCAATAAATATCCAGCATATTGAAAGTATCAATGAGGATGTAAAGCAAATAACAGGTGTTGAGGTGGCCGAAAGAGTGCCTGATAAATTATTGCAATTGGCTGATGAAGTCGTGAATATTGATCTGACGGCTAAAGAACTGATAACACGATTAAAAGAAGGGAAGATATATGATCATACCAAAGTGCAGCAGGCACTGACTAATTTTTTTCAGCCTGAAAAAATTTTACAGCTTAGGGAATTGGCATTGAAAGAAGTGGCCGGCCAGGTGGAAAGAAAAGTGGATTATGAAGTAACAGCAAAAGAACATGCATGGCGCCATGAACATTTCCTGGCCTGCATTTCATCTAACCATGAAATGGCACAGAATATCATTCGTAAAACGGCACGACTTGCTTCTTACTACAACAGCAAATGGTATGTACTGTATGTACAAACGGCCAAAGAAGCAATGGATAAGATACCTTTGGCTAACCAACGTTACCTTATCAATAATTTTAAGAATGCTACTGAATTAGGAGCTGAAGTATTGCATGTAAAGCAAGAGAATATTGCAAAGGCAATTATAGAAACCGTGAATGAGAAAAAGATCACAACAGTTTGTATCGGTAAACCGCATTTAAAATTGTTCCAGATAATTTTACGTACTAATGTTTTTAATCAACTGCTGAAAACCCTTTCAAAAAATGATGTCGACTTAATAATTCTATCCTGATGGCACTTAAGCTGAAGACAAAAGTGGCCCTTGGAGGTGTTTTCCTTTTTGCACTGCTGATATTAGTAGGTGCAGTAAATTTTTATTACCTCAACCGACTGAGTAAGGAAAGTAAAGCTATTGTTAAAGCCAATTACGAAACACTGAACTATTCAAGAGAAATGTTGAATGAATTGGATAGTCTTACAAGAAGTACAGGTGGCTTCGAGAGATTTGAAAAAAATCTGAAACTGCAGGAGAATAATATCACAGAACCGGGTGAAAAAGAAATGACGGCTTCACTTAGGAAAAATTTTAATGCGCTCAAAGAAAAAGAAAAGAACGATTCGCTGCTTTCATTAATAAGAAAAGATATAAGCAGCATCATGCAGGCAAACCTTCAAGCAATTGATAAAAAAAATCAGGCTGCCCAGAAATCGGCGGAAAGTGCAAAGACTATCATAACGATTATACTTACGGTTTGTATACTCATAGGTTTTACTTTTATTTTTAATTTTCCTCAATTGGTGGCTTCCCCCATTGCAAAACTGACGGAAGCCATCAAAGCCATTGCTAATAAAAATTACAGTGAACGCATTCACCTGAATCGTAAAGATGAATTTGGTGACCTGGCCAATGCTTTTAATACGATGGCTGAACGGCTGGATGAGTATGAGCATAGTAATCTTTCAAAAATTTTATTTGAAAAGCGAAGAGCAGAAACCGTTATCAACTCATTGAAAGATGCAAGCATCGGGATTGATAATAAAGGAACAGTCCTGTTCGCCAATCAACAGGCATTGCAATTATTGAATTTAAAAGAACAGGACATTGTAAGCCTGAGACAGGAAGATGTTAAAAAAAGAAATGATCTCTTTCGTTTTCTTATCAATGAACAGAATAATATTCCTTTCAAAATTGTTGTTGATGGGAAGGAAAATTATTTTACCAAAGAAATAGTAGAGCTGTCAAATGACAACCAAAAAACTGGGCAAGTCATCGTTCTGAAAAATATCACACCATTTAAAGAACTCGATGTTGCTAAAACAAATTTTATTGCCACAGTTTCGCATGAATTAAAAACACCTTTGGCCTCTTCTGATTTCAGCTT
>DASTZB010000218.1:0-3243 GCA_035764525.1 Chitinophagaceae bacterium
GACCATTGAAACTGAAATAAAGCTTTTTAATAAATCAAAGCTGAACGGGAATAATGGTATTGACGGCGTCTTAACTCCTTTTCGAGGTGTTGAATTATACCTATTACATAAGGCCTTTATAGACGCAGGCGGCGCTCCGCATGAAGATTACAAAACCTTACTTAAAAGAACTGCCCCTTACCTGAACAGTAAAGCGCAAAAGGGATTTAGTCCTGATAGCTTATCAAAATACAGCGACAAAGTAGATCCACAGACAAAAGAAAATGTGAAACGTTTTCTAATGAAAATGATCCGCAATATTGATAGCTATGATTAACTGCTTCGATCCCGATTCTACTCAACTCCACCAAAAAAGCAAAGTTGCAATTTATGTTTGCACCAGATCATTTTTGAAACAATAACTCATACCTCGCTTATGTTTAATAATATTTCCTGGTTCCAATACCTGGCGTTTATTTCTATTGCCTCTTTCACCTGGTGGGCAACCGTATTTTATATTTATTACCGGCATGATCTTTTGCAAATCCTGCTGACAAAAAAAACTGATCATTCAGGTGACGGAAAATACAATCCTAACCTTAATTTTCAGCAAGAGCATATTGCTGGTATCAAGCGTAGCGATTTGCCCACCTCCCCTGACGTGAGTCAAATCATTCAATCCTTTACGGATGAAGTATCCGCTTACCTCGAAGAAGCGATAAAAAATGAAGTTGCAAAAGAAGACCTGCTTGCCAGTCTTTGCAGGATCGCCAATAAATTTCCGTCTCTTGCCGCTTCGGAATTTAAAGAATCCCTGAATCAATTTATAGTGAATCAAACTGAAACTTGTTGTGCTATGTTTTTAAGTGAAGAAGATCTGAACAAAGTATGGGGCGAGACATAGCATCAATACGGCTCCGTTATCCCGTAAGGTAATGGAGCCTCTTTTATTTATTTAATTAACTAATAATAATTGTATTATCAAAAAATGGTTATTAACTAGCTTCTTATTTTTTTTCAGTGTTGTACTAATGGCCCAGGATGGTAATGCAGGTATCAATGAAGCTAACACAAAGGTGAGAAGCTATTTTACTGCCGGTACAAACCTGATGTATGCAGTAGGTGCAATACTGGGATTAATCGGCGCGGTAAAAGTTTATCAAAAATGGAATGCCGGAGATCATGATACCGGGAAAACTGCTGCCGCGTGGTTTGGCTCCTGCGTGTTCCTTGTAGTAGTAACAACAGTGATCAGGTCATTCTTTGGAATATAAACGTCATCCAATCAGCAATGGCAAACAGTGTATATAAAATTAACAAGGGAATCAACAAGCCCGTAGAGTTTAAAGGGTTGAAGGCACAATATATCTGGTGGCTGGGTGGCGGGCTTGTTATTCTCCTTATTCTCTTTGCTATCCTATATATAATAGGTATCAATACTTTCTTCTGCGTCGGTTTGGTTGGCGTAGCCGGTACCGGGTTATTTATCCAGGTCAATAAACTAAGTAACAAATATGGGGAACATGGCATGATGAAGAAAATTGCGAAGAGGAGCATACCTGACACAGTTAAATCTTACTCAAAGAAAATTTTCTTTAAAAAAATGAAGTGATGGAAAGAGTGCTGGAAAACATATTGCCCTTGATGGATGTGGAGCATGACCTGATACTTTCAAAACAAGGAGATATAACGATTGGTTTTATTTGCGAACTCCCGGAAATATTTACTCTCTCTAATGACGAATATGAAGCGTTTCACCAGGCATGGATCAAAGCACTTAAAGTTCTACCAAAGCACAGCATCTTTCATAAGCAGGATTGGTTTTTGGATAGTACCCATAAAGCCGACTTCCTGAACGGTAAAGAAAGTTTTCTTTCAAGAAGCAGTGAAAGATTTTTTAATGAGCGACCTTATCTTGATCACACCTGTTATATTTTTCTTACCAAGAAACCAGCAGGAAGAAAACTCTCCAGTTCGCTTTTTTCAAACCTCTTACGAAAAACTATTGTTCCGCAGGAAACATTGAATCTTCAACTTATGCAGGATTTCCTGGATAGTGCAGGCCAGTTCAAAAAAATCCTGGAAGACAGTGGATTTGTAAACCTTAAAAGATTGAAGAATGATGAACTGACAAGCAATGCAAGAAAGGTTGGGGTCATTGAAAAATATCTCCGCCTTTCAGATAATAATCTTGTGTGTGATATCGGGTTTAAGGATGGGATACAGGTTGGTGATAAGTTTGTCCAGTTATTCGCTTTATCCAATGCAGAAGACCTGCCTTCTTTATGCGGCTCAAGAATTAACTACGATAAGTATTCAACTGATAAGACCAAATTTTCTGTTGGCTTTGCATCCACGCTTGGGCAATTGCTACCGTGCAATCATATTTATAACCAGTACGTGTTCATCGAGGATGCACAGGCAACAATTAAGAAATTGGAAAGTAAACGTCTCCGCTTACAAAGTTTATCAGCTTACTCAAGAGAGAATTCAATTGGCCGGGATGCCACCAACGATTTTTTAAATGAAGCGATCGGTGAACAAAGATCGCCGGTAAAAGCACATCTCAATGTGATGGTGTGGACAGAAAATAAAGATGAATTGAAGGATCTAAAGAACCTTGTTTCTTCGGGGCTTGCACAAATGGATGCAATGTCAAAGATAGAGACAGCCGGTGCCCCACAAATTTATTGGGCAGGCATCCCCGGCAATGAATCCGATTTTCCCATGAACGACAGCTTTGACACATTTGCAGAACAAGCTTGCTGTTTTTTTAATCTTGAAACCAATTACAGGTCATCTGTAAGTCCCATTGGGATCCGTCTTGGTGATCGTCTGACCGGCAGACCGGTGCATGTGGATATATCTGATGAACCGATGCAGAAAGGTATCTGCACAAACCGCAACAAATTTATTCTTGGTCCATCGGGAAGCGGGAAATCCTTTTTCACCAATCACATGGTCCGGTCATATTATGAACAGGGCGCCCATATTGTTCTTGTGGATGTAGGCCATTCCTATAAAGGGCTGTGTGACCTGGTGAAGGGATATTATTTCACATATAGCGAATCAAGGCCAATAAAATTTAATCCATTCTTCAGCAGCGAACAGGACAAACCCGATACAGAAAAAAAAGAAAGTATAAAAACATTGCTGCTGGCTCTCTGGAAAAAAGATAATGAGGGCTTCAACCGAAGTGAATATGTAGCGTTAAGCAATTCATTGCAGCTTTATTATGAATATTTAGAATCCAACCCTGCTATT
>DASTZB010000219.1:0-3699 GCA_035764525.1 Chitinophagaceae bacterium
AAGAGGGAAAAGTCTTTCAACACCTACACCATCAGAAATTTTACGAACAGTAAAACTTGCAGTTGCTCCAGTGCCCTGGCGTTTAATTACATCGCCTTTAAAGCTTTGGATCCTTTCCTTATTTCCTTCAATGATCTTATAGTTAACGGTAATATTATCCCCCGCTTTAAAAGCCGGGAATTCTTGTTTGCCAGTCAATTGCTCGTGTACAAAGTTTATAGCGTTTGAGTTCATGATCTTCAGTTTTGCGGGTCGCAAAGATAAGGGGAATGGAGGGAATCAAAAATTAGTATTTGGTCTTTTTTTGCCAATCCTTTCTTTGCTTAATAGTAGCAATGCAGGTCAAAGGATTGCGACGCAACCAGGTTCAATCAAGGCTAAAAAGCTGGTATCCAAATTACTTAAACCCAGTACTATCTTGCAACATTCACCGCTCTTTTCTCCCTTATCACTGTCACTTTTATCTGGCCTGGGAATGTCATCTCATTCTGGATCTTTTGAGCTAATTCAAAAGAAAGTTTTTCTGAGTCCTGGTCACTTACTTTATCCGCTTCAACAATAACCCTCAACTCACGGCCAGCCTGGATGGCATACGCTTTTTCAACACCTGGATATGTCATCGCCAGGTTTTCAAGGTCTTTGATACGCTGCAAATATTGTTGCATGATTTCCCGGCGGGCACCAGGTCTTGCACCACTTATAGCATCGCAAGCTTGTACAATTGGGGAGATCACATATTGCATTTCCATTTCGTCATGATGGGCGCCAATTGCATTTACAATTGCAGGATTCTCGCCATATTTTTCAGCTAGTTTTGCGCCGAGTAATGCGTGGCTCAATTCAGTTTCTTCGTCTGGTACTTTACCAATATCATGAAGAAGGCCGGCACGTTTGGCAAGTTTGGAATTCATACCCAGCTCCGCTGCCATGATGCCGCAAAGATTTGCTACTTCGCGGCTATGCATCAACAAATTCTGACCATAAGAAGAACGGAACCGCATACGGCCAACCATTCTTACCAGTTCTTTATGCAAACCATGAATACCAAGCTCGATCACGGTTCTTTCACCGATCTCCATTACCTGTTCTTCAATTTGTTTTTTTGTTTTTTCAACGACCTCCTCAATTCTTGCCGGGTGAATACGGCCATCAGCAACTAATCGTTGCAAACTTAATCGGGCAATCTCACGACGAAGCGGATCAAAAGATGAAAGAACGATTGCTTCAGGAGTGTCGTCAACAATAAGATCAACGCCAGTGGCGGCTTCAATTGCACGGATATTTCTTCCTTCGCGACCTATAATCTGACCTTTTATTTCATCGCTTTCCAAATTAAAAACTGTGATAGAGTTTTCAATGGCCTGCTCGGCTGCTGTACGTTGTATTGTTTGAATAATGATTTTTCTTGCTTCTTTATTTGCCTTTTGCTTGGCATCTTCAATTATTTCCTGTTGAACTACCAACGCTTTTGTCTGTGCTTCATGTTTCAGGCTTTCTACCAATTGTGTTTTGGCCTCTTCTGCTGTCAGACCGGCAATTTTTTCCAAGCGGCGGATATGCTCTTCCTGGTGTTTTTCGAGTTCCGTACGCTTGATATTTACCAGCTCGATCTGCCGGTTGAGATTATCCTTGATGGCTTCATTTTCTTTTAAATGCTTATCAAGATTGCCTTCTTTCTGATTGATGGATTGCTCTTTTTGACGAATGCGATTTTCTGCGTCGTTGATCTTCTTATTTTTTTCAAAAACTTCTTTGTCATGATTTGATTTCATCTGGACAAAGCGTTCCTTAGCTTCGAGTTCTTTTTCTTTTTTGAAGGTTTCACCCCTGAGTTCGGCTTCTTTAAGAATACTTTGAGCAAGTAGTTCGGCTTCGGCTATCTGTTTTTTTGTGTTTTTGGCGAAAAGCAGCTTACCCGCTATGATGCCGATAATTAGCCCTGCTGCGCCTCCAATAATGGCATACAATATATTTTGATCCATGAATGTTTAGTTTGATTGTTTTCACAATGCTTGTTTTTAAAAATGCCTGACTGGTTCTTAAATGCTAATGGTCAGGTAATCAGCGAAGATACAAAACGGCGGGAACCAATGAAATCAATTATCATTGAGTTTAGATTCAGGAGTACCCGGCTTGGAATCGAGATTTGTTCAGGACTGTAGTTGCCCATCAAGCATTCGCTCCAGTAAATTCAGTTTATCAGTAATATTATCTTTCTCTACATCAGTAGCTGAACTACTGTTTTGGTCAGTTGCATACCATACCAGCGCCATTGCCACATAATCCTGCATGTCCTTTCCGGCAAACATGGTTTTAAATTCAATGATCTTGTCATTGATCGTTTTTACTGTTTTACGTACTACTTCCTCATCCTTTGCATCCAGTTTAATACGGTAGCTACGGTCGGCTATTGTAATTGTGGCAGGTATTAATTGTTCTGACATATTTGTGAATTGTGAATGGTCAATGGTGAATGAATTCTTGTTTTTGTCATTCACTTAATAAAGCGATACAGCGATCGATCTCTTTAATGTAAGAATTAATGCGCTTTTCAAATTCTTTCTTATCGCCTTCTTCCCAATCTCCCGAAGTGATCTTTAATACTTCCACCTGCTGTTTCAGGTCTTCAATATTTTGCTGATTGGCAAAAGATTGGGTCCGGTTCTTATCTAACTCCTCTTTAAGGCGTAGGTTCTCTTTTTGTAATGCAGCATAATCCTTCAGCACCTGCTGAAGTTTATCCTGTATTCTCTTTAATTGATTTTCCAGATCAGACATACATTGGCAAATTATCAAATCAGCAAATTACTTTCTTATCTCAGCATTTAAATCTTTTTCAAGTGTCGTCATTATCTTGCTCATCCATCCATCGATCTCTTTATCAGTAAGCGTTTTTTCCGGGTCCAAAAAAGTAAAACTTACTGCGATCGATTTTTTATCAGCACCCAGCTTTTCACTTTCGAATATATCAAAGAGTTTAACCTCCTGCAATTTGTCCAGCTTTAATTTATTCACCGACTTCTCCACCTCGTCATAAGCTAATGATCTTTGAACAACCATCGAGATATCTCTCATCACTGACGGGAACCTCGATAATTCTTTGATCGAAAGTGTTTGACTGGAAGTTAGCTTCAGAACGGCTTCCCAATTAATCGCCGCAAAGAATACTGGCTGTTTAATACCAAATTGAAACAACACTTTTTGATTCACTTCACCAGCGCCGGCAACTAATTCACCATTTGCCTTATAAATAATATGGTCCCGCAACTTGGGAACCGGAAGTGTTTCAATTGCATCTGGTTTTATTCCGAGTAATTGCAATACGGATGAAACAACTCCTTTTGTATAAAAGAAATCTGATGATACAGGTTTTCCTTTCCAGCTTTGATCATTTACATTTCCGCTAATCACCATACACACTTGCTCCAGTTCATGATATTTACCAGGCCCACTGGTAAAATATCCTTTACCAAATTCAAAAAGCTTCAGGTCGCTATTTTTGTGATTCAAATTCCGGGCAACAACTTCCAGGCTTGTTTCGAGCAATGAAGGGCGAAGAATATTCAGCTCAGCGCTAAGGCTATTCATCATTTTTACCATCGGCCGTCTTTCATCTTCGGTAAAATATGAAGCATTGGTAATTGAGTTGGTCATCATTTCATGAAAACCAAGTCCAACAAAATAATTTGCCACTTTCTC
>DASTZB010000220.1:0-7728 GCA_035764525.1 Chitinophagaceae bacterium
TATAATCTCATTTCTACGTCACATTCTATAACCTTTTTTCAGGTTAAAGAAGATGGAAGTCTTGATGCTCTTGGAAATGTAAATGGCTTGCCGGCAGGCGCGGTAGGTATTGCAGCAAGATAATTGTAAAATTCATCATAAAATAAAAGAAGGGTGGTTGTTACACGCAACCACCCTTTGTAGGTTTACTGATAAGATATATTATTAATTCAGCTACTTCTTTTTACGAATCGTTTTTAGCAAGCTGGTGAAGCGGGTAACAAACGAAGCAACAGCTTAGCCGAAACACAACATAATGTATACTGCTTTGTTACGCCGTATTAAGCTTGAATGAATCATGAAGAAAATATTATTGATAGAAGATGATGATCAGATCGTAGAGCTGATAGACATTCATTTGAAAGATATTTTTTGTACGAGTACCTGGGCTTTCCGCGGAGAGGAAGGACTGCATTTAGCATTAACTGAAAAGTTTGATCTTATTATCCTCGATATTATGTTGCCGGATATGAATGGCATTGAGATATGCAGAAGATTGAGGTTGGAAAAAAACACTACGCCTGTCCTGATGCTTACAGCCCGTTCGGAAGAAATAGATAAGGTCATTGGTTTGGAAACCGGGGCAGATGATTATTTAACAAAACCATTCAGTATTCGTGAGCTGATCGCCAGGGTTAAGGCTGTTTTGAGAAGAACAGAAATCAGTCTAAATAACCCCGGTCCTGATGCTGTGATTACCAGAGGTTCTCTGATAGTTGATCCTGTAAAAAGAAAAGTAATGTTGAACGAAACCAAAGTGGAGTTGACACCCAAAGAGTTTGATCTCCTGTATCTTTTTATTACGAACCCGGGAAGGAGTTATTCAAGGGATGCATTACTGAGCACAATATGGGGTTATGAGTTTAATGGTTACGAGCATACCGTCAATTCCCATATTAATAGGTTACGAGCAAAAATTGAATCTGATCTGTCCCATCCGAAATATATTCTTACATCATGGGGTGTAGGTTATCGTTTCAGTGATGAAATCTAATACATGCAAAAGGATATGCCTACTAAAAAATTATTTCTTGGCACTCTTTATTGGCGTATTTCCGTTGCATTCCTTGTTATGCTTGCGTTGATAGGATTAGCGTATGTATTCATCACAACATATACATCCGGGATATACTTTCAGCATGTAAACCAAAGACTCAACCGTAACGCAGCCACCAATATCGTGACCCACTCTGCTTTATTTAAAAATGGAAAGGTAGACGATACATCATTGGCTGAAATTTTTCATGATGTTATGGTTATTAATCCTAGCCTCGAAGTCTATTTACTGGATACAAGTGGAAAGATCTTGTCCTTTTATGCGCCCGGGAAAAAGATAGCTTTAAATCATATAAACCTTCTTCCTGTCCGGGAGTTTATTAATAAAAAAGGGAATCAGTTTATAAAAGGTGATGACCCGAGAAACCAGGGTGTCCAAAAGGTTTTTTCGGCGGCCCCAGTTGTCAGTAATGGAGCTTTGGCAGGTTATATTTATGTAGTGCTTGCCAGCGAAGAATATGATAATGCTACAAATTATTTGCGCCCTGATTTCATGTTACAGGTAGGCAGTCGTGCAATGCTCGTAACGTTACTTTTCGCTTTAGCTGTCGGATTGATAATTATCTGGCTGATCACAAAAAACCTGAGGAAGGTGATTGAAGTAATGCAAAAATTCAGGCAGGGCGACCTCAAAGCCCGCATTAAAATTCAATCGACAGGAGATATTAACGAGCTATCTGCACTGTTTAATGAAATGGCTGATATATTGACACAAAACATCGAAAAAATAAAAGAAGTGGAAGTACTCAGACGGGAATTAATTGCCAACATATCACATGACCTTCGGACTCCCATTTCTATTATTCACGGTTATGTAGAAACGCTATTGATAAAGGAGAAAACAATTTCTGCCGAAGATTACAAACGTTATTTGAATACGATCTATGAGAGCACACATAAACTGGAGAACCTGGTACATGAATTATTTGAATTGTCGAAACTGGAAGCTAACCAGGTGAAGGCTGTAAAAGAACCTTTTTTTATTAGTGAGTTAGTAAGTGATATCAGCAACAAATACCAGTTAATAGCAAAAAGCAAAAGTATTACGCTGAATACAGATCTTTCAAAGGAGCAACAGCCGGTATTTGCCGATGTATCTTTAATTGAAAGAGTAATGCAAAACCTCATCGACAATGCGTTAAAATTTACACCAGCCGGTGGGCGCATTATCATTCAAACCAACAAAGCAAAAAGGGGGATTGAAGTTTCTGTTTCTGATTCAGGTATAGGGATCCCGGAAGAAGAAAAAGAACTTGTATTTGGGAGGTATTATAAAGGTCATGGCTTTACCAAATATCAAAGTAATACAGGACTTGGATTGGCAATTGCTAAAAAGATTTTAGACTTGCACAATTCGTCACTGGTATTGCATAGCCGTGTAAATGAGGGAACTTCTTTTGCCTTTGAGCTGCCTTTATATCAGTGAAATGAAACTTTTCTTTTCGCGGTACTACGTTATCAAAACCAATTGATTTTTATCATCAGTCGTATTTTCTGTTCCGTTTGGTTAATAACAAGAAATTAAGATTTGACAGGATATTAGACAAAAACATTGTTCACATATTGCTAAGATAAACGATAATCGAAATGAAAGCGAGCTCAACTGTCAGAAAGTAATATGCTCACTTGATTTAAGTAAAATGATATTATATGAACCGCAAAGAATTGTTGGGACAGGTAAATCAATATTCAGCAGGCCGAAGAAATTTTATTGCTACTACTGCTGCAGCGCTTACGGCAACTTCTTTGGGTTCATCGCCGTTCAATTTATTTTTCAATCAATCAGGCAGAATAAAAGCAATAGTCTTTGATGCTTTTCCAATTTTTGACCCCCGGTCCGTTTTTTCTTTTGTCGAGGCTATGTTTCCTGAACAAGGGAAAGAACTGAGTAATATTTGGCGTTCAAAGCAATTTGAATATTGCTGGCTTAGGGCAGCAGGAAAACAATACAAGGATTTTTGGCGGGTGACGCAAGATGCTTTGGTATATGCAGCAAAAAAATCGGGCATTGATCTTTCTGTTAAAGGCAAAAACGAATTAATGAATCAATATCTTAATCTTAATATATGGGAAGATGTTTTGCCTGTGCTGGAGGAATTGAAGAAAAAAGAGATCAGGCTTTCCCTCCTGTCAAATATGACTGATAAAATGCTTGCTTCATGTCTCACCAATTCCAAAATTGAAAAATATTTTGATCAAGTTATCAGCACGGATAGGATACAATCTTATAAACCAGATCCAAATGCCTATAAATCCGGAGTTGACATATTGAAACTTAGAAAAGAAAATATCCTGTTTGTTGCTTTTGCGGGCTGGGATGCATCAGGAGCAAAATGGTTTGGCTATCCTACATATTGGGTCAATCGTTTGGAATCGCCTGTTGAAGAATTGAATGCAATACCGGACGGTATAGGAACAAGTATGAGGGACTTACTGAATTTTATAAATCAATCATAATAATTACTACTGCGGCATCGTAATATAAACTTTCGTATGAGAAATCATAATTTAAGACTTCATAGATTGAACGATAGTGAGCCAATCCCCTTTGAATTGTTATTGCTCGCTGACGAAACTGAAGACGCAATTAAAAAATATATTTGTGATTCAGTTATCTACACAGTTTATAACGATGAAAACTTAAAACCGATCGGTGTTTTCGCACTCTGCCGGGTCAATGACATTGTGCTTGAAATTAAGAATATTGGCGTTCTGGATCCATTTCGACGCCAGGGAATAGGGAGTTTTTTGATCGATAGCATCAAAATGATTGCCCATAAAGAAAATTATAATGAAATTATTGTTGGCACAGCTGACAGCGGGATAAGGCAAATTCAGTTCTATGAGAAAAACGGATTCAGAAAATTTGCACTGAAGAAAAATTTCTTTATAGAAAATTATTCTGAACCAATATTTGAAAACGGTGTAATGCTTAAAGATATGATCATGTTGAAAATAAAAGTATGACTATCTTTTTAGCATCTTATCTTTTTGTGAGTAGTTGTGCATCGGTCACCCTTATTAGGCGTTAAACTTTCTTGATGTATCAATTCGACCTATGTTATTCTTTTTACTAAATTATAATGCTTGTATCCATTGGGAAAATCATCCAATATATACACTGTTTTATAACCGTGCTTCTCATAAAATAATGGCGCCTGGAAACTATAACTTCTTAATAATATCGTCGTACATCCCTTTTTTATTATCTCGTCTTCTGCTGCCTTTAGCAACATTTTACCTAAACCGTTTTTTCTATATTCTTCTTTAACCCACAACAGAGTAATTTCACTTACCATTGCCCATGTCCAACCTGATATACCGGCGATAATATTACTATTTTGGTCCCGGATAATCTTTGTAAATAGGATCCCTTCAAATTTGTTTATTGTTGATGAATTATATTCATACACTTTATCGTCTAAAAACTGTATAACTTCAGTTTGATGTTCTACTGACTCTATCCTGAACTCAATTTCTTTCAAGGGAAACTGTTTAATCATTCGTTGGTTACCTCACATTTTGGTTCAATGACTTAAAATTTCAAAAACTAAACTGGTACTGAAAACTTGCCACAAGTGATCTTGTCAATCCATCCGGCCGCTGATCCCTTACAATGAATGGTGTACCAAGTGACAGTTCAAAACCGCTTCCATTCTTCAAACGATAATCAACAAACACATTACCATTTAATGTAAGACCAAGAGAATTATAAAGTGGTCTCCTGTTCTTCGCATCATCAACATAACTATCATTTGCTAAATGATAGATCCCAAGCAGGCTGGGACGAATTGAGAAACGTTCACCGGTTTTAAAACGATAAGATACTCTTCCCACCAGGTCGCCTTTGCGTTCAAATTCATTTGTCGGCCAGTAATTTAGTGTGAGTGGTTCATCAGGATAATCGCCGGGTAAAAACTTATTTTTATTGATCGCTTTCAACGGTTGTTGTAAAGCCAGTGTAGCGCCGAATGATCTGCGGTTATAATTGATCGCCAGCACCAGGTCCGTTGTTCCTAAACTTGTTTGATAGGGCATGGGTAAATGGATTCCGTTCTCAATTATGTCAGCGCCATCAAAGGGAAGTTTCAATCCCACTACAAATGATTTTTGCCATTTTTTGTTTACATCAAAAGAATGGTTAACGGAAAGAAACAGATCGGTTGGTCCATTTGTATTTGCCAGTTCACCGTTAATAAATGAATAACCCAGTTTACCGGTCATCGATGTACGATTGGTAATCGTTCTTGTATATTCAAGATAGCCGGTATAATTATTTGTTGATCTTTCACCTATCCCATAGGCAAAGCCAACTGAAACATCATTCTTCTTTCCATCTGTTGATTCATGTCCTTCGGCATTATTTTTTATGGAATGAAGTGTACAAACACCGGCATCGCTGCATCCCTGGGCAATTGAACTGTTTACAATCATCATTACAACAAACACAATTGAGAATATTTTTTTCATTTTTGTAATTTATTATTACTTATTTTTCGATCCCGCAACATAAACTCCGTCGGAGTTTAATCTTTAAAAAAAAAGATCAATTTCTATGTTCAACTCCTATAGGAGTTGAATGTTTTTCATTTAATGTTTTGCCTATAATTATTTGTCTCCTACGGAGACATTATTTACTTTCCTTGTCAGATGGTTGCAAAAGCTCTTTTATAAGCATCGCATGTCCATCCGGATCACGAGCGATGAATGATTTTGTATGCACACCATTTATCTGCTGATGCACTATTTCTTTTGAAACAAAAATGTATCCGGCAGATCTTAATGTATTGCAAAGTGATTCTGCATCATCAACGATCAAAGTAGTCTGCCAATGCCAGATATCATCTGCACGTGAATCTTTCGGATAAGCTCTTCCAGGGCCCGGGTTGATGTATTGCAGAAACTCAATGCCAGGTCCAACAGCCACACGATAACCTGTTATATGTAGCGAAGCTCCTTCCACATTATTCAGATGCTCCTGTTCCATTCCTTTATTCCAGCTATCACCCTTTCTTTCTACACCAAGCAAATCCATATAGAATTTATGGCTGTTCTCTGTGTTGCTTACAGCAATTGCTGTATGATCAATTCCTAAAAATATTTTACCATTTGAATGCTGCCATTTCTCCTGGCCTTTTCCTTTTGGAAAAAAGATCAGTTCGAGATTATGATTATCAGGATCGTGAAAATAAAATGCCTTGATGCCTTCAGCAGCAGGGATAGATTTCGGCAAGGTCTGCGGCGCTGTCGAAACAAATTGCACATTATATTTTTTTACCTGCTGGAATGCTTTATCCATATCACTTACTACGATGGCAATATGTTGGAAGAACAGATCATTGCTTTTTGCATCTTCAGGAATACTGCGACCCCCAGTGGTTAAATAATCAGTCAATTCAATAAACTCATCACCCAGTTGTAAACGGGTAACCCGTATATTCAAACCAAATACTCCTTCTAACTTTTCAAGGCCATCCCCTTTGTATTCATTGTCGCTTACTTTTTTAAATCCTAATACTTGGGTGTAAAATTTAAGTGACTGATTCATATCTTTTACTGTAATTCCTATTGATTCCACTTTTGTTACCTGTGCTGATGCAAGTGAAGAGATCAAAAGGGCCTTAACAATAGCCCACGTATAAAAAATAATCTTTCTCATAATAAAAATTCCAATGGTTCAAGTAATTCTATTTTTGATTTTTTACTTTTAAATTTTGACTTTGACTCACCAAGCAAATAAAACTCGGCGGCGATCAGCATACCCACAAACGGAATAAGTATATAGATCCAGAATGCCGTCCATGTATTAGACGGTAATGCGCTGGCAAGCGAACGAGCAGGGTTCATTCCGAACCCGGATATCGGACCGGCCACAATCACCCAGGTACACACCAGACATCCGGCAAATAGCCGAGTATACTTCTTTAGTCTATCATCGTTAGAAGTAATCAAAACCATACTCATGGTGATGAACGCAATGATCAATTCAGTGATCAATGCCCACCACATACCATTTTTACCAGGAACAGTAACTGCTGAGTTCACTGGTGGATCGGTCAGGATGTTTCCCATCAACTGTTGCATGATAAAGACGGCAATTGTTCCTCCAATGATTTGAAAAAGGACAAAGAACATTGCATCATATCTGCACATTTTATCTAATCGTAAAAAAGTGAGAGTAACGGCAGGATTGGTCTGCGAGCCACTTGGTGCTGTGAATGGTGAATAGAAAACAAACAAAGCTGTTGCTCCCATTGCAATACCCATGCACACATTTCTCATCATCGCGTTAGATAGAAACCATGAACTTTTTTCTGAGAATAGCATAGCGCTGAAAAAGCAAGCAGAGATCATGAAGATGGCAAGACCTAATGCTTCCTGCAGGTAGTGCTTCCAGTTTTTTCTGAATGCAGCTTTCATTTGTGTGAAGCCTCTTTTGCCAGTGAATACCTGTATGGACATTGCTCTCATAACACAAAGAGACTATGAAAACGGAAAGATCAATGTCCGTCGAAAGACAACAAGTGAAAGTTTATTTATGTGTGTGGTCAGAAGACATATATTTCTCGATCGTATCGGGGTTCATATAACGTTCATATTGCCCGTTTGCGTTTCCTTTATTTACATAATCAA
>DASTZB010000221.1:0-16857 GCA_035764525.1 Chitinophagaceae bacterium
CCCTCTTGCAGCAAAATAAGATTCTGCACCATTGGCATATATGAAGACTCTGCCAAAACGGAATTCACCAGAGATAGCACCACCGAGTTTCCTGATATCAACCGGAGTATTTACCCAACTTGATGTCTTTGTATCGAACTCCCCAAGTTTCTGTAATTCCAGATACTGTTCTTCAGTTAGAATTTCAATCCCCATTTCGGCTGCCGTATCCGTCGCACTATTCTTAGGTTTATGCTCTTTTCTTGAGTTCAACGCTTCACGATCGTAGCAAAGACTTCTGCGGCCTGCGGGGCTTTGCGCTGAACAATCATAAAAAATGTATTCACCAGTTTTTTTATCATGGCCAACAACATCCGGTTCACCACCGGTTATTTCCATGTCATCAAGTGACCATAGTTTTTCAGGATTTTTATCCAGCTTTACCTGTACTTGTGCCCATCCAAGACCTTTATGGCGATTCATGTTTTTCTCAAAACGGATTTTTAATGTTTTGAGTAATTCTTCACGTTGATCTGGTGACAATTCATTTTTTTTCTTTGTCATGAGATTTTATTTAAATGTATTCTCCATTTCAAATGTTACTCACTTGGATATTTCATTCAATGTTATTGGCATTGATTCAGGATATTGTCCGTCAATGTAGGCTATTCTGGTTGAGTTATAAATTGCAGTTTTTCCTGCTAGTGGAATTGAGTCAATATAATTGAAAAATAGAGTATCGGGAGTTATTTTCACTTTACCTGAATAAATATCTCTTTGTCTTTTTAGTCCTCGGGATTCAAATTCAAACGTACTATCTTCATAAATTCTTAGATAAACCCAACCCAGGGAGGCTTCCCTGTCTGCCAATAAAATTGATTTCTTTTTATGCTGCTCATCATTGTTTTTACATTGAGATAAGAACACCATGCAAGAGATACAGAGGAATACTTTTGACATTCGTTTCAAAGTTTAATTAATTTATGTTCGCCTCTAATGTGCTAATCATCTAACCCCTTTCCATTGAGAATTTGCTTCCTATATTTTTCAACTCTTGACTCCCGGGTTTTGGATAGTTTGGGTTGAGAAAAATAAAAAATGTATGCCCGTTGCCTTCCTGGTGTCAATGCATCAAAAGCTTTTTTCAATGCAGGCTTCTTATCTAATTGCTTTTGAAATTCTCCAGGGATCTTAAATTCTGAAGTCTTTTTCAATTTCACTTTCAAACCGACTCTATCCACTTCTATGGCTTCATAAATATAGGCCTTGATAATTTTTTCCATTTTCACTATTTCGCCAACATTGGTGAAGCGGATCTGTCGGGCCGACTGCACATTCTTTGTTTGCTGGAGCAGGATGCTATTGGGATCATTTAATAATGCACCTTTGAAAAACAAAAGTGCACAGTATTCTTTAAACCCATGTATCAATACAATGTTAGTATTCTGAAAAGTGTAGCAAGGACAGCCCCACTTCAATTCTTCAATCAGTCCACAATCAAGAATGATCGTTCTTAATTTTTCATATTCCTTTTGCCACTTTGTGTCTTTCACGAAAAACCAATCAACTTTAGGGTTCATATTATTCATAGCAATTCTTTATTGATTAGCTAAAATTAACTTTCTATCAGCAGGTCTGAAATACCAGGATATCACGGTCAGGATCAAAAGTAACATGGGAGGAAATAGTTCACTTATAGAGTTACCCGCTGCGATATGTGTAAACACAGCTCCCGACATCATAAAGAAAAAACCTGCATAAGCCCATTCTTTCAGTAAAGGGAATTTAGGCATAAGTATTACCAGCACTCCCAAAATTTTTGCAATACCCAATATTGTTACAAAATAAGCCGGATAGCCCAAATGTGTCATACTATCCAGGCTCCCGGGGCCATCGCCCTTTAGTTTGAATAACTGTACTATCCCTGTTGATAGCATTCCTAATGAAAGCCAGATTGTGGCGATCCAATAGATGATCTTGCTTCTCTTTGTCATGGTATGTTATTTTAATTTACTTAAAATATCTTGTATCCGGTTATGTGCCATATTGATGCCCTGGGCAAATGGTAACTTCAGGATTTGATCTCTAACTGCGACTGATCTATAGATCACATGCATAGTAAGCTTGCTGGTGTCATCAGTAAGTTGTTCAAATTCTAAGAATTCAAGCTGAACATCAAAAGGCGCATTCTCCATTTCAAATGTTCTTGTGATCT
This sequence comes from Chitinophagaceae bacterium, assembly GCA_035764525.1. Lineage (GTDB taxonomy): Bacteria > Bacteroidota > Bacteroidia > Chitinophagales > Chitinophagaceae > VBAS01. The sequence goes on from DASTZB010000221.1 coordinate 2,195, forward strand.
TTTTATTAGGTATAAACTCATGGATCGCCCCATTGAATCCATGTTTGTTTCCTTTAGGATCGGTTGTTTCAAATTGGTAACCTCCATGCTTTTTATTCTCCAGTTTCAGCACTTTCGTTCCCATCCATTGCTCAACCATCTCAGGATCTTCGTATGCCTTAAAAAGTAACTCCAATGGCAGATCAAATTCTCTTGTGATCGTTATTTCCTGTTTGCCATCCTCCGCATGGATCTTTGTTTTCCGTTCCATAATTTTTTACTTTTTTGCTTTATACTTCTTCATTACAGTTTCTAATTTGTTGAACCTGTCATCCCACATGTTGCGGAATGGTTCAATGAAGTCTGCTATTTCTTTCATTTTTTTTGGATTGAAGTGATAATAAACTTCCCTGCCGTTATATTCTTGTTCAAGCAGTTCACATTCGGTAAGTATTGCTAAATGTTTTGAAACTGTCGGTCTTGCCGTGTCAAAGTTTGCGGCAATTGCTCCGGCTGTCAGGGATTGTGAAGCAACCAACATAAGTATAGCTCTTCTTGTCGGGTCTGCTATGGCTTGAAAAACGTCTCGTCTCAAATTCATTGTGTAGCTATTTGGCTACAAATATATGTGTAGTTATTTGACTACACAAATTTTTTTTTGAAATTAGCGAGGCACTGTCGTACGGAGAAGCCCTTAACCTTTAATTGCTTTCTGTTTTGCAGAATTCAGCCCGATCTTGCCATTGCGCCTATTAGGATTTATTTTTAAATCCTGTTCAAAAGCTTCAATAGCTAACGCAGGTTCATTCAGTTCCAATAGCATTTCACCCAGCAGCTCTCGAGCTGGTAACACAGAACCAGGAGTAACAGGATGCTTTTCCATTCCATCTTCCTTATCGGCAGCAGCGATCATGAGTTCTTTTGCTTTTTGTTTATTACCCTTTTTTAGTTCTATCCAAGCTTCGGAGGTTTTTATTTGCACATCTACCTGGGCAGCCTCGATCGCTTTATTTTTTTGTGTAAGTAATTTTTCATAAAGTGTTTTCAATTGATCCAATTCGTTCTCTGCATCATTCAAATTATTTAAATGCACATAACCGAGCAGTTTTGCAAAATGGGTAATCGCTTCCTGCCATGGAAAATCATTCCATGAAAAATTTGCAGGATGTAACTGTAGTTCTGAAGCCATCTTCCAATCTTTCTTTTCTAACGCGTAGCGGGCAGGAGAAGCGGCAAATGCATAAGCCACCTTGAAATTAGCCGGAGAAACATTTTTGATACTTTCCAAATAGTCCAGTTGTTGCTTTGCCGATGCATCATCTTTCTTTTGCAGGTAAGCATATATCAGGTAATCGATGCCGTGCAGTTCTTCATCCCAATGAGCATTGAGTTTTGCTTTTTCAGCATAACATTGAGCTGATGAAACAGACATAAGATCCGATTTAATGGACTCATCCCATAAACCTAATCTGGTGAAAATATGTGAAGGCATATGCTGGGCATGAGCCGAAGCTGGGGCTATGCTTGCATATTTTCTTGCGGCAGGCAATGCTAATTCTGCCAACCCCGGATAATCCATATTGTGAATAATGTAATGTGCTACGCCGGGATGCAAAGGCTGTTGTTGAAAGATCGGTTCTAATAATTCAAAAGCTTTTCGCTGGCGGCTGTACGTTTTATCGGTCGGATCAACTGCTGCATTTAAAGCCAAAGCATAAAATACTGCAGCTTCTTTATCGTCCCGATAAAAGCTGTAAACATCGGCCATTGCTTTTTCAAATTTCAATACACGGCTACGATGATCCAATTCATCCGCATTTTCATAAAATTGTGCAATGGCTTCAATGTAATCTGATTCTCTTTTGGTTTTATTTGTAATGGAACGGGCAGCCTGAACCACCTGGATTCCTTTTTTTAGTTCTGCTGGTGAAGGAGGAACCCATAGTGGATGAAAGTTACTCATGGCTACTCCCCAATAAGCCATTGCACAACCAGGAGCTTCATCAATCACTTTTGCAAACATTTTTTCTGCTTCATCGTATTCGAATGAATGGAGTAAAGCAATGCCGGTATTAAAATCTTTTTGAAATTGTACTGGTACAGTTGCATCAAAAGAAACACTTCCAAAAATCTCACCCTCTTGCGGGCCACATGAAATGACCGCTCCCTTTTTCAGCTCGATCATATTTCTATCAACGGATCTTACTTCGCTACTGTTACAGGATATTATTAAAGTACCAGTAATCAAGATAAAATTCCTCATAAAATATGGTTTGAAGGATTAGAATTGTAGAACTAAATGAACTCACAATAGCAAAAATTAGGCTGTTTTTTTAAGAGATTAAGTTATCGTCCTTACTGCCGGAAGAATGGCTATGGTGGACAAAACCCCATGGACGGCACTCATTTTTTTTGTACTCCCATATTTTTTCTTCTCAGCTCAAACAATTTTTTTAGCTCAGGTTTGTCAAAAGCTTTTTTCAGTGCAGGGTGGTCGGCGTAATCTTCCGGTAATGTGATCCTTGAATAATACACCAATACCACTTTCCGGGCAGCATATGCTTTTTCAATTTCATATGCTGCTTTTTCCCACATTTTCAATTGTAAATAATTTTCTGCAAATCTTAAATGAAGATGATCCTTCATCTTTTGGAGGTATCCCAATGCCAGGTCGTTTTCTCCTTTTGCGATGGCAATATCCGTTGACAGATCCATGTATAACGGATCATTCTCCGGAATTTTTTTTACAATTTCCTCAGCCTTATCAACCTGGTTTGTTTCCAGGTAGGACCAAACCAACGGTGGCCAATTGGCTGTTGAAATAAAGCTTTGTAAATTCATTGATATACCTGTATTCGAGATCCGTATTGCATTCTCATAATCTTTAGCCATATAATAGGCCATGGCCAGGTTAGCATAGTTTACTGCCAGCAACGGATCAAGTTCTACTGCTTTCGATTCCATTTCTATCGCCAGCTTCTTATTAAATACAATCTGGTAATAGTCTCCTATGAAATTATATGTCTCCGCATCGTTTGGACCAATAGCCAATGATCTGGTAAATGCTTTTTCTGCAGCATCCCAATCCCAGTCATAATATGCAGCAATTGTTCCGAGAACCGACCAGGCTTCGCCATTGTTTATATTTAGAGCAAGTGCTTTGTTGGCTTCTTGTTTTGCGGAATCCATAATTGGTTTTGCATTATCGATCTCCAGGTAATTTCCAAAAATTGATAATGTTCTTGCAAGACCTGAATGAGCCGGTGAAAAATTCGAATCAAGCTTTATCGTTTCTTCAAATAGGTGCCTCGCTTCCAACAAATGTTCGCCACGAAATGAAAGTTGTTGCCTGGCCTTCAGATAATTTGAATAGGCATCAGGACTGGTGGTAGCTGCTGCTTCAGGTTCTTTATTATTCAGCAAGTGTACATTCAATGCAGTAATGATCGCTTTTGTTATTTTATCCTGTACACCGAATATCTCGGTTAGTTCTACTTCGTAAGTATCGCTCCAAATATTAAAGCCATCGTCAGTATTGATCAACTGGACCGTGATGCGTAATTGATTTCCTGATTTCCGAAGACTGCCCTCAAGGATCGAACTCACCTTGAGCTCATCGCCAATTGCTTTAAGATCCTTATTCATTCCTTTATAGGAAAATGATGAAGTTCTGCCGGCGACCTTCAGGTCAGGGATCTTTGCTAGAGCACCGATCAGTTCTTCTGATAAACCATCGCTAAAATATTCCTGGTCTTTAGCCGGGCTCATATCGGTAAAAGGTAGCACAGCAATTGATTTATCCTTTGATTTAGCAACTGATTTGCGTGCAATAAAATTTTTGTAAGTAAGAAATCCTGCTGCAATAAGGACTACGATCAACAAGGGAACAACAATGTTCTTTTTGGCTTTTTTTCCCAGATCTAATTTTCCCTCTATACTTTTCCGTTGCGGAACAAATAAGCCTGTATTGGTCAATGCAAACACCTGCAGGGGCTGTCCTACATTTTTAAAATTGAAATTTCCCAGTGAAACTGATGTAAAAGAGGAGTTGTTCCTTATTTTATCATAAAACTCAGCGGACACCAGGATCGTATTGGCTTGTCCCAATGATTGAACTCTCGAAGCGACATTCACCCCATCACCTAATGCTTTGGCGTCTTCAAAAAAAACTTCGCCAATATGTAAACCGATGCGAAGTGGAACGACAGGCTCCTTCTTCAATTCCTCTTGTACTGCCAGCGAACAATTGGCAGCATCAGTAGCATTATGGAAAATGCAAAGACTGCCATCGCCATAATAGTTCAATACTTGTCCATCATGTTGAGTTACGAATTTTTCAAGAGTAGCATTATAGTGTTTTATGACCGCCACAGCTTTTTGCTCATCAGCCTGCATCATAGCGGTATACCCGACAATATCGGTAAACATGATAGCAGCAAGTTGACGACCTTGTGGCATTCATGAAAGTTATAGATTTTTCCGTTGTGGGTGAAAAGAACTACGGAACACTAATAACAACGCAGATGACTTAAAGAAGATGGTTTATCTTCATCCTATTATGGTTTTCTTTTTGCAGATTTTATTTGTCCTGGCTTTGATTGTTTTAATAATCCTGTTTGTATTTAAAATACGCAGAACAAAAATAACTAGTCAACTGCCTGAAAATTACAAGGGGTTGCTAACTGACTATGTAAAATTCTACAGGGATCTTGATGAAAATGGAAAAGCAATGTTTGAAAAAAGAGTGGACCATTTTTTATCTGCCGTGAAGATAACCGGTGTAAATGCTATAGCAGAAGATTTAGACCGTCTTTTAATTGCTGCTGGCGCCATTATTCCTGTTTATTCTATTCCCGATTGGCAATATATAAACCTGCATGAAGTTTTATTATATCCTGGGGCATTCAATGCGGATTTTGACCAGGCAGGATCAGATCGCAATATCGGCGGCATGGTAGGGACAGGTGCTCTGCAGCATGTAATGATCATTACCAAATGGCAATTAAGACAAGGGTTTATTAATAGAAGTGATACCCACAATACCGCTATTCATGAATTTGCGCATTTGATAGATAAAATGGATGGAACAATGGACGGTGTTCCTGAAATAATTTTAGAGCGAAAATATGTACAGCAGTGGAAACAGCTAATGAATGCAACTATTGAGCAAATGAAAAACTACGGATCAGACATTGATTTTTACGGAGCCACTAACGCCGTCGAGTTTTTTGCCGTTATTTCCGAATACTTCTTTGAACAGCCTGAACAATTAAAAGCAAATCATCCTGAGTTGTATGAAATGCTTGAAAAGATATATAAGACAGCGAGATGATTGATAGAAAATATGTCAGGAAATATGGGAGAAAGATGCCTATTGTGGAACACCAACAATTGGGTTAATTTAATTTTCTTTTTTGACATCGATGATCCTGAAAAGATCACCTTTATATAGTAGCGTTCCTTTCATTGTATTACCGGTTACTTTAAATTCCCACCTGGCATTTCGTGCACTGTCAACAGAAACAAAAGCTTTTTCTTGAGCATCGTAAGTAAAATTTATAGTACCCATGCTGTCTTCTTTTCCATTAACGATCTTATTCGCAATCATCTCGTATGATTTGTCAGTGCTATGCCTGGAAACATAATAAACAACAATCTCGTCGTGACAGGGAGAATTTTTTATTTGACATAACGATGTTCCTTTCCAGATGCCCTCAAAAGATTGAGCAGTTGCGCTTGTTCCAAACGTCAAAATAAACAAGAGCACAATTGATCTTTGCAATTTCATATGACAAGAAGTTTTAGTTGAATATTTTTTATATAGAAAAAAATAGGATCTCTTACAACATCGTATCATTCCAATCACGGATCACAAACGACTTGACCAGCCCCTCCAGGATGAACGGGTCTTGTTTGACAAAAGCTTCGGCTGCCTCTCGTGTTTTGAAAATTGCCATGTTTCCCCGATCAGCGAAAGGACCGATCCCAATCACTTCCCCTCTATCTAAAAAAGCATCTACAACTGCCTTGTGGCGTGGATAAACAGCCATGATGGTTTCCATCGAAGCACCGGATGACTCTCCGATAACAACTGTTTTCATAAACCTGATTTTTAAATGGTCTTTAATTCAACAAGTAATATTGCAGGAGCGAAGGCTTCTCTGAATTTATTTATTCACTCGTTGAAGTATTTCACTATTATTATTTCTGATTTGAAACATTGAACATCCAACGAATTCCGAATTTGTCTTTACAGGTTCCCCAGTAACCCCAGAATTCATCGTGGGGAGCAACACTGTTGGCTCCGCCTTGCGAAAGTTCTTTATACAAGCGGTCTGCTTCTGCTTTAGTATCGGGATTCAAACTAATAGTAACATTGTTTCCTTCGATCAATTTGTGTCCCATGCTTTCAAGCATATCCGTCGCCATAATTTCTGTGCCGCCAAGTATTGGTAACGCTGCATGCATTACTTTCTTTTTGTCCGCTTCTGAAAGAGCAGGCACACCTGGCTGTGGCGGTATATCACGCATTCGCATAATAGGTGTGGAAAATTCTGTTTTGAAAATTTTCTTATACGTGTTAAATGCTTCTTCGGCGTTACCGGGGAAGTTTAGATAGATCGATACATGTGCCATATAATTATTTTAATGGTTAAAGCTTCTTTATTGTCAAGCTGAAATCATCGAGAGGTACTTACATATCCGGAATTTCCGGCTCAACCAACTTTTTTAATTTCTCCAACGATTCCTGCCATCCCAAATAACACATATCTGGTGGGATCATTGCTGGAATACCTTCCTGTGTTACTTTCAATTCAGTACCGGCAGAAACTTTTTTAAGCCAAACCGATGTGATCATTTCTCCCGGCAAATTCGGGTCATCAAATTTATCAGTGTACTTTAAGAATTCATTCGGTTTGAGTTCTAAAAATTTTCCACCAAAAGAATGTCCATTGCCGGTAGTAAAATTGATGAATGACATTTTATAACCCCCGCCGACTTTCGCATCCATACTATGAACCACGCATAGATATCCGTAAGGCGGAAGCCAGGATGCCATGGCATTGGCGTCAGTAAAGGCACGATAAACTTTTTCCGGAGTTGTTTTAAGAACTCTGTGCAGTGTTACGCTGTTTGTTGACATAGCAAATCTTTTGGCAAAATTAAGTGAGCTGCGAGAACTATGGGTTCGGCCGGCCAAAAAATAAAACATATCCATCTGCATCTGTAATTTCAAATCCCCACAAACCGTCATCGTCGTCCTTGAAGAGTGGTTTAAAAAACCCAACATTCCTTGACGAGAATTCTGCCGCCAACGCATCAGGATCCGGGACATGGATGTAAGCATCCCAGCGGGCAATACCTTGTTTGATATCCCGTGTATAGTTCGGCACGGGATCAACACCCACTTCTTTCATCATGATCATTGCCCCACCTCGTTTGACAATTCCGAAGAAGATGTCGTCCTCACTGGGTCCCTGAAACGTGATGTCGAACCCGAGACGGTCACGATAAAATGCCAGCGCTGCGGGAACATTCTTTACGATGAAGAATGGCGCAATGCCGGTAATTTCTGTTTTAGTCATGTGAGCTTTCCCTTTTTGAATTCAGAAAAATGTTACCATAACATGTCTTTTGAAATATCTCCTGGACATATCACTGTTAGTGCAATCTCGCTTTTTAAGTATTCCGGCTTTTGTTCTTGAATTATTTTTGTCGCACGAAAGTCAAGATCTGTTTGATTTTTTGGGTGATCAATATAAACCGACGCTGGTTCGTAAGGGTCTTGAAATAGTTTTCCAACTTGAACAGTCTCATCTTGTATTAATAGAATGTCAGTTCCAGATGGGACATAAGGCTCAGTTTGTCCAGTTGCAGAGATTTTTATTATCGTCAGCTCTTTCATTAGGTTTCTTGTAGAAAGTTAATTCATTTCTAATTGTTGCTGCGCAGAGCTATTGAAGAAAGATACTGATACTGTAATATAACTATTGTAACTAAACTCCCGGGATCTGCCCTCTTCATTCAATTTTGTTGTACTTGTTGTGGGGCAGGACCACGGCGAACAGAAATTTTGTAATTTTATTTTGTATAAAAAATTTCTATAACTCTTTAATTTAAAAAAATGAAAAAGACAATAATGACAAAAGGATTTGTTATTGCATTGGCAGGAATATTTATGTCTTCAACAATGCTAGCGCAGGCTGATAAATCTCAACGGCCAAGTCCTCCTGCTACAGCTACCGGCAACGTTCAGGGAGCTACCATTACTGTTAATTACAGCAGCCCTTCAGTAAAAAATAGAAAGATATGGGGAGATTTGGTGCCTTATGATAAAGTTTGGAGAGCAGGAGCCAACGAAGCGACAATATTTGAAACAGATAAAGACATCAAAGTAGAAGGTAAGGCCCTGGCTAAGGGAAAGTACAGTTTATATGCTATACCAGGAGAAAAGGAATGGACAATTATTTTTAATTCGGCAACAGGACAGTGGGGAATAAACCGCGACGGGACAACAACTGAAGATCCGGCAAAGGATGTTTTACGTGTGACTGCAAAATCCAAAAAGTCTGCAAGCTTTAATGAGCAATTAACCTATAAAGTAGATGATAAAGGTTTTGCGCTGTTGTGGGAAAACCTCGAAGTACCGGTTTCAATAAAGTAATTTTATAAAAGCCCTTCATTTGCCTGCTATTGATTTACTCAGTGCAGGCAAATTTGTTTATAACATAAAAGCTATTTTCTTGTTATTTCCTTCACCAACAACAGAAGATATTTTAACACCAATTATTGTATCTAAACTCCCGGGCTCTCTTCATTCAATTATTTTGTACTTGCTGCGGGGCAAGATCCCGGGAGGCCGAAGAAAACTTAAGAATTGCTAAACGATATTTTGTGTCAACCCGCAAATACGGTTTATAGTGCATATGCAAAAGTACTCCCACTAAAAAAACTCCTGCTGCGGCAAGAAGTTCGGTTTTACTATCTGAGAATGAAAAATTATTTTGTACCAGGCCATTTGCAATATGTAATCCTGCATATGCCGCAGCGCCGACCCGGAATATCCAACCGCTTTTTATCCAATACCAATGCACATGGCCGCCCGATCTCGAAATTTGAAAACGACCATCCTTATAATCAATCAATATTCCTTTATTTGGCATTGCAAATACATCTGTCAAAGCAAAACCTTTAACGTTATAATGAAAAGTGTCAGTCCCCATAAGGCTATACCGCACTATCATAGGTCTTATATAAAATGAATCGTTTTGAATTTTGGTGATTTCTCCTTTCTGCCATTGTTTGTCCTTTAGTTGAAAAGCAATAGTAGAGCCCTTCCAATACCTATAAATTTCCTTATTCTTCTTTTTGAAAACTAAAATATCGTGCTGGCAATATGCTAAAGAAAATGAAAACGATAAAATGACAATAAGAGTTAGTTTGTTCATGCCTTATAAAAATAAAGCACTGCCTTTGTCTGCTCATCCAATTTAATGTTAAAGTAAAAATGACACTGCCAACATTTACTTAAAGCATTTATCACTGCCCTATTCATTCAATAATATTGTGCTGGCTGTAAGACAAGATCCGGCCAGATGGAAAAAATATTATTAAATTGTGTTTATAAATAAAAGAACAATGTCAAAGCCAGATCTGCAAAAAGTACCTGTTCATCTTCATGAAGAAATCAATTTAGTGGAGCAGGATGATTTAAAAGTGGCTTTTTCCAAACATGCTGATGCAATTTCTTTTCTAAAAACCATTCCGGAAGAAAAGTGGAGCTACCGGTATGCTGCAGGCAAATGGAGCATCAGGCAGGTTGTACAACATATAATAGATGGTGAAAGGATCTTTTGTAACCGGACACTTGTCATTGCCCGGAAAGATAAAACGACTTCTTTGGTTTCTTTTGACCAGGACGAATATGAGGCTGTTTCAAAAGCTGATATGAGAACAAAAGATGACCTGATAAATGAATTAGCTGCCCTTCAAAAATCGTCTATCAAATTTTTTGGATCTTTTGATGATGAGCAGCTACAGACTAGAGGAACGATAGGTAACTACACCATTGATGTGAATGCTCTTGGATTTGTAGTAATCGGTCATACGCTTCATCATTTAAAACTTATCAGGGAAAGATATTTATAATGAGAGGTGTCCCTGCAACGAACTATGCCAGAAAAGATGCTGATACTGCACACTAATTACTTCCTTAAAATCTTTTCCATTGTCCTTCCTTTAGCCAATTCATCAACCAACTTATCTAAATAACGGATCCTTTGCATGAGTTTGTCTTCGATCTCTTCGACACGATATCCACAAATTACCCCTGTAATTTTTGAAACATTTGGATTCAGTTGTGGTGCCTGAGAGAAGAAGGTTTCAAAATCAGTTTTCTTATCGATATGCTGCTGCAATGTTTTTTTATCATACCCAGTTAGCCAAAAAATAATTTCATCCACGTCTTCTTTTGTACGGCCTTTTTTCTCCGCTTTATTTATGTAATGCGGATAGACACTAGCAAATGACATTCTGTATACTCTTGTGTAGTCCATTTAAGTTGCTATTATTTATCAAAGCTAATTAACTCACTTCTATTATTTTTTATTGATGTTTCCGGTTATTTTGTTTGTCTGCCTGCTATTCGTCTGTAGGTTCCCATAATTGAATTTTGTTTCCTTCAGCGTCTAAAATATGAACGAACTTTCCATAGTCATATGTTTCTACTTTATCTAACACTGTCACTCCTTCTTTTTTTAACTCTTCAACTAATGCCTCTAAATTTTCTACTCTATAGTTTATCATAAAATCTTTTGTTGAAGGTTCATAGAGTTTTGCAGTTTCGGAATTAAGATTCCATTGCGTAAGCCCTTTCTTCTTGCCTTCTGCATCCTGGTACCACTCAAAAGATGCCCCATACTGTCCTGCATCTATTCCTAAATGTGTTTTATACCATTCTTTCATTTTGTTGGGGTCTTTGCATTTAAAGAAGATGCCGCCAATGCCCGTTACCTTTTTTTTGTCTTCCATATTGTTTATGTTTTTAGTTGTAGAATCATTTCGTCGTCTTGCTACCCATCTGGATACCGAGTTTTTCATATACAATATCGTTGGGCTCCCACAATTCTATTTTGTTTCCTTCTATATCCATGATATGAACAAACTTTCCGTAATCAACTGTTTGAAGGGTGTCGGTTATAGTCACTCCTTCTTTTTTCAATTCTTCAATAAGTAGTTCTAAATTTTCAACCCGGTAGTTTATCATAAACTCCTTTGTTGAAGGCTCAAAATATTTTGTCGTTTCTTTAAACGGACTCCATTGTGAAAAGCCTTTTTTTGTGCTATCTGCTCCCTGGTACCATTCAAAAACTGTCCCATATTGGTTTGTGTTTAAGCCAAGGTGTGTTTGATACCATTCTCTTACTTTTTTGGGGTCTTTACACTTAAAAAAGATACCGCCAATTCCTGTTACCCTTTTCATTTTTGCGTTGCTGTTTGTGCTTGTAATTGACTTAAAAGCAAAACCAAAACAGAATGATGTGGCTAACGCAAAGGTTATTAAAGCTATTTTTTTCATCTATGTTTAATTTTTTGCAGTTTTTCTTTTTAAAATTAATGAACTGATAAGCGTTACAACTAACCCGACCGGTAAAATTTCTGCATAAGTCATCATCGCATTGAATAAAGGATTCTTATACATCTCAGCAAAGTTTGCCATTTCTTTTGATTGCTTATCTATTTCTACCTGGCTGGCTCCGCTTGCTTTTAGTTCTTCTGCCAAAGTGTTGTGATTATTTTTCGAGAATGTTTTTCAAAGTTGACAGACTCTCATCCATATCTTTCGGAAATCTTTTTTCTGCCATTGGCACAAATATGTTCATAGGATATTTCAGTGCACCTGTATTGATTAGGTTTACCTTGGTTTGATCATTGGACAAAGATTCTGTCTCAAAAATTACAGCCGCAGTGACCCGCATTGGTTTTACAAAACGAATCTCTGTTTCAATTCTTTTCCCTTCAACGATGTTCTTTATTTCCTTTTCTCCCTGGCCGGCACTTTTATCTCCGCTCCATGAATAAATAAACCCAACCGTTCCGTCTGTCCCTTTGAATTCTTCTTTCCTGTTTTTTTTGTCAGCCGTAGCCCATTTGTTGAATTGGTCCTGGTTTTTGAGCAGTTTTAAAAAGTCAAATACTTTTTGCAGGGGCGCATTGATAATAATTTCACGATTGACATAATGTTCCTTCTTTATGAAAAGTGCTATGATCAACAGCAAGGCGATAATGCCTACCAGTACGAGTAGAATAGTAATTATGATATTCATTTTATTGTTTTATAAAGTTAACCAATAATGATATTTTCTAATTTCAGTTTTTTTCTTAAGCTGTTATTTGCTTCCTTGGATCCACCAAAAACCAAAGTAGGAAGCCCACTAACAAGATGCTAGCAATTACTATAACAGGTATATTATAACTGTGAGTCAGGTTCACTAGTTTTCCAAAAAGAATCAACATAATAAAAGCTCCCATTTGCGCGGTAAAATTCATTACGCCTGCTACCGCCCCTGCATTGTTTCCACCTAAGTCAATGCAGACGGAATAATTGTTGGTATTGTTGAGAGGAAAAAAGATATAAGCAATAACCAGGCTTATTGCAACGACTATATTACTTGATGTAAGTCCCACAACCAATAATGCAACTGCTGTTCCCCCAAGGATTGTCATGCCTAAAGATCGCCTGCTGAACAATAACCCTTTCTTTCTGGTCAACCAATCAGAAAAAATACCACCAAGCGGGACAATGAGTATTCCAGTTCCAAACATTAAAGCGATTAACATTTTTGAATCCTGTTCCAGGAAATTCCTTCCCTCAGTCAAATAGGTGGGAAGCCACCCGATAAAAAAATAAAACCCCCAGCTTGCACAAAAATGTATAGCTGATATAGCGATTAGACTACGGCTCTTCAAAAGTGATTTTAACGAGATATGGTGATTGCCTGTCTTGAACCGGCGATTTTCTTCAATATAAGTTCTTTCTTTTTTACTCATACCTTTCATTTCGGAGGGTTGATTCTTGAACCATGCGTAACAAACCGCCACCCACACAAAACCGATCAATCCATTAATATAAAAAGTAGTACGCCAGCCATAGTGGGCTGCAAGCGGAATAATTATGAGGGGTGCGATTGCGAGGCTGACACTCTGAGCGAAGGTTGTTATGTTAATGCTTCTTGCCGTTTCACTAACAGGGAACCACCGTGAAAAGGTTCCGCTGCAGGTTGGAAAAACACCTGCTTCACCCATCCCAAAAAGAAAACGAACAATGATTAAAGAAGTAAATCCAGTGGTGAAACCCGTCAACACAGTAAATACAGACCACCATGACACAATTCGAATAAACACGGCACGTTGTCCAATGCGGTCACTTAAAATGCCGGATGGAATTTCAAATACAGCATATGCCAATGCAAACGCTGCCATCACCCAGCCAAACTGTTCGTTGTTTAAATGAAATTCATTTTTTATTCGGGTTCCCAGGAGTCCAATACAATTCCGATCTAAGTAAGTTATGAGTAGCAGGAAGAAAAGAAAGACAAGGACCCGAAAGCGATAAGGAAACTTTGTACTCACAATTCAGGTTTTGAAATTACTAATAGTCGTTGTCAATAGGAACGAAATAAGGTCGAAGTCGCTAATAAGTGATTAGTATCACGCACAGCATTCTGTCTTAGGCAAGTTCTTGCAGAAAGTTAATGATTTCTGATTGTAAGTTGTACAAATTTAATAAAGGAACAACGACAGCTTTTTATTCGCCGATGAAATAAAATGCTTCGTTTTTGCTGCGAAAAAATTATGGATAGAAAGATGCTGATATATTTTTACTCTTTTTATTTGTGCTTAAGCTCCAACCGTACCTGTCTTGACTTTTCCATCTCGTTTGTAATAAGCAATGATCACTCCGCTTGTTGTTATAGAACTCTCTATTAATTTAAATGCTGCCGGGATCGGGCCATTGTCAAACAATTTTTTTCCTTTACCAAGAGTCAACGGGTGAATTTTGAGCCGGAGTTCGTCTACCAGGTCATTCTTAAGTAGCAGCTGAATGAGTTTACTACTGCCCCAAACCTGGATGTCAGAACCCTTTGATCTTTTAAGCTTTTTTATATCTGCCAGGCTTTTGAGAAATACTGAATTTTTCCAATCTGACTTTTTTCGGGTCTTTGACATGACGTATTTTGTGCCATCATTGATTCCCGGCCAAAAGTCTGCATGTTCAGGCCAATAGCCTTCCCATATCTCAAATGTTTTTCTTCCCAACAGATAATCGGCAGGTTGTTGCAGTTCTTTTTGCACCGCCTTACCATAAGCTTCGTCTCCATATGGTTCGGTCCAACCTCCATATTTGAAACCGCCTGATATATCTTCTTTGGGTCCACCGGGTGCCTGCATTACTCCATCTAACGTGATCATTGATAAGACAATTATGTTTCTCATCTTTTTGAGTTTTAATTTTTATGCCTGCTCCGTTCAGTTTTCAGCATCCCCGCTGTTTTGTTGTTAATCTAATATCTCACACTTAACCCCATACTCCTTTACGAGTATCGTTATTCTTAACGCTTCTATATTGTCTCCTTCAACCCTAAGAACCTTATCACAATCAGAAAGGTCAAAATTAAATTTAA
>DASTZB010000222.1:0-6217 GCA_035764525.1 Chitinophagaceae bacterium
AAAGAGTCAATGATTGTTTGCAAAGAAGCTTAAATGGCCAGCCTATTGATAGTAATGGTAAAGAAATGAAAGCGATCATTGCTTATATGAAATGGCTCGGGGAAGGAATTCAAAAAGATTCGATACCAAATGGAAGTGGCATTATGAATATCCCTTATCTCGATCGTGCTGCTGATCCCCAACAAGGAAAAATAGTTTTTACAACTAAATGCCAGCGATGCCATGGAGAAGATGGTCAAGGAAAGAAAAAAGATGATGGTTTATATGAATACCCCCCACTTTGGGGAGAACACAGTTATAATACGGCTGCGGGTTTGTATCGTATCTCAAGATTTGCAGGTTATGTAAAAAATAATATGCCCTTTGGAGAAGTGGAATATCATAATCCACAATTGACAAATGAAGAAGCATGGGATGTAGCTGCTTTCGTTAACTCACAACCACGTCCATCAAAAGTATTTAAAGAAGACTGGCCAGATATTTCTAAAAAACCAATTGATCATCCATTCGGTCCTTTTGTTGATGGATTTAATGAAGAACAACATAAGTATGGACCTTTTAAACCAATTGTGGAGGCAAGAAAAACTAAACAGGCTAAATAATTCAACAGGTAAATTATGTCTCAAAATATTGATCTGCATGAGAATTGCAGTTGCTTTTCTTGTCAACAATTGAGTGAAGCTGAAAAAAACTTGCATCTTGAAATTTCTCAAAATAGCAGAAGAGAATTTTTTAAAAATGCGGGTAAGCTTGGTTTAGGTATTGGTATAGGAGGTGGGTTGATCAGCCCGCTTGCAGCATCTGCATTAGAATCTGATGAATCTGTCTACAAAGAACAGGTAATAAAGAAAAGCAAAGCATTGCAGAATGGAAAAGTGCAAATACTTACGCTGCTTCATACCGCTGATATTCATTCCCAGCTTGAAATCCATGATGAATTTTTTATCGAGAATAAAAAAGTTGTTTATAAAAAGAGAGGTGGGTTTGCTGTTTTGAAAACAATGATCAATGATTTAAGAAACCAAAATCCACAGAACACTCTTGTAATTGATGGAGGTGATTGTTTCCAGGGAAGTGGCATTGCTGCTCTTACTGAGGGAAAGGCTATCATTCCATTAATGAATAATATTGGTTATGATATTATGTTGCCCGGCAATTGGGAAGTGGTGTATGGAAAAGAAATGATGATGAAAGATATGTTTGCCTATAACGGTGTAAAAGTTTGCGCCAATATGTTTCACGATACAAAAGATGAGCAAAAAGGCGAATTGATCTTTCCCCCCTATTTTGTAAAACATATTGCCGGTATCAAGATCGGTTTTATAGGTTATAACGATCCTCTGACTCCTAAAAGACAATCACCGGCCTATAGCTATGGAATTGAATTTACATTCCCGAAAAAAAATATTGCCCGGTACATTCGTCTTTTAAAAGAATATGAAAAATGTGACATGATCTTTTTAATAACGCATATGGGGATGGCCCAGCAAGTTGGGTTAGCCAATATGCCCGAAGTAAAAGGCGTCGATTATATACTCGGCGCCGACACACATGAACGGATCCGAAAACCTGTTGATGGGACTTATGCAAAAGTCACAGAGCCGGGCGCATTTGGTTCATTCGTTTCAAAACTGGATATAGTTATTGAGAATGGAAAAGTTAAAGCACATAATTACCAGTTGCTGGATGCGGATCCTTTGCGCTATAAAGAAGATGAAGAAATGAAAATTCTTATTAAAAAAACAAAAGAGCCCTTTGAAAAAAAATTAAATGCAGTTATTGGAAAAACTAAAACACCGTTGGTAAGATATTATATTATAGAAACCCCGATGGATAATTTTATTACAGATGCTATCATGTGGAAATTCAAACCAGATATTGCATTGAGTAATGGTTTTCGATTTTGTCCTCCACTTGTACCGGATCCAAAAACAGGAGTAGCAGATATTACAAGAGATTTTTTATGGAGTATGCTGCCGGTTGATAGCGAAGCAAAATTAGGAATGGCAACCGGTCGCCAACTTTGGGATTGGATGGAACATGAATTGGAAAATGCTTTTGCCAAAGATCCGGAGAATCGGTTTGGTGGTTGGGTAATACGCTTCAAAGGAATGGAAGTTAATTTCACCATAGAAAAGCCAGAAGGTAAAAGAGTGAATTCAATAAAAGTAAATAAAGCGCCTATTGATATGCTGAAGCGATATTCATTTGTAGCCTGTGAAAGAGAAGGCGATCCGGATACCACGCTTTGCAGAATGGAAGGAGTAAAAGAGCCAACGAAAATGGGAGCCACACTTCATTCAGTTATTGAAGAATATTTAAAAGAATTTTCTCCAATTGCTCCAAAGGTGGAAGGTCGCTGTACCGTTACAGATGCTCCTCACGATCTGCTTACGCAAGTAACCGGCGTAGGATATGAATTCAGATAAAAAATGCAGGCGTATGATGCCTGCATTAAAATATTTCAAAAGGAAATTTACCCGGCAAAAATATAAGCGCATTGTTTTTCCTGTGCACGGCCTAGTGCCCACACACCAGATGGAACTATTTGTATACCTGGTAACACATTATCTGTCCATTCTTTTTTTACATCTTCTGGTTTCATATTCATCTTTCCTGCTGCTTGAGCACTGTATACTGTTAATGCCATATTGCAAACACAAAACATCACACCACTAGCTTGCAACTGGTCAATGCCTATTTGTACTTCACCTATGCCCGGAACAGAGTAATCACCTGGCTTCGGCTTCCAGAAAGGATTTCGTATTGCAGGCTCACTTGTTTTTGGATCAGGTGCATGAAACATTTCGCCCAATTTGTATTTTGACCACATTGCATCAGTTAAAGCATAGCCCATCGATTCGTGGCGAAGCACTACAACTACGCTACAATCTTTGCTCGGTGTGCCAGTCATTTCATTTGTCACCAAAAAAATCCTTGGCCATGCAAAAGGAAATACGCCGTTAGGCTCGGTAGAATCATACACTACACGGTGTTTACCGGTAATCTTTTTAAACATTTCTTCAGGATCGCCATATACTTTGGGATCAAATTTTGCCTCACCTGCAAATGCAGAAATTGAAGGAACAATACTTGTAAGGCTAATAGCCGCAGCTCCGGTAGCTATTGTTCCCAGGAAATTACGGCGATTAGTTCCTTCCTTTGTTTCGTTGGTATCCATAATAAAAGGGGTTTAATTTTAGAATTTCAAAAAGCCCGATAAGCTACGAAAAAAAACAATACTATGTTTTGTAAAATGATTTTTTCGGTGTTTTATTCGTAATTTTTGTAAAATAAATTCCACGTATGAAAAAGATATTTGTCATCGCCACATTTTTGTTGGGAATAATAATGCAATCATTTGCCCAACAAAAACCTTATAATATTGTATTTGACCTTACAACAAGTGACACTGCCACTCACCAACGTGTTATTCGATGGATAAACGGTATTCTTGCTGCTCATCCTGATACTAAGATCGAAGTGGTATTTTACGGGAAAGCATTGGACATGATAGTAAAAGATAAGTCAACCGTAGCGGGGGATATAATTAAACTCGGCACAGATAGGAAGGTAACTTTTGCTGCCTGCGAGCATGCCATGCAGGTTTTTAATATTAATAAGGATCAATTGCTTAACGGAGTAACAACAGTGCCAGATGCTTTGATTGAACTGGTGAAAAAGCAGACCGAAGGCTATGGCTATATAAAGGTTACTAATTGATTGCCAAAATCATATTTAACAGTGACTTGTATCACTTCATAACGAAGGCCGAAACTCTAAGTTTGTGAGCTAAAATCACAAACATGACACATTTCCATGTACTGATAATTGGAGGTGGAAATGCTGGCATTTCTACTGCAGCACAATTACTCCTGAAAAAAAAGGGGTTGCAAATTGCTATTATTGAGCCCTCTGATAAACATTACTACCAGCCAGCGTGGACACTTGTAGGTGCCGGGGTTTTTGATATCAAGAAAACTATACGAACTGAAGACTCAGTAATGCCACGTGACGTTAAATGGATCAAAGAAGCCGCTGCAATCTTTCAACCACAAGAAAATACAGTGATCACCGCCGAAGGAAACACTTATACTTACGACTATCTAGTTGTTGCTCCGGGAATACAGCTAAACTGGGGTGATGTAAAAGGACTGAAAGAAACGATCGGTAAAAATGGAGTTACAAGTAATTATTCACACTTGTATGCACCGTACACTTATGAATGTTTAAAAGCCATTAAACCTGGAGATACAATTCTTTTTACAGCACCATCGACACCAACAAAATGTGGTGGAGCTCCGCAAAAAGTGATGTACATGACCGCAGATTACCTGAGAAGAAAAGGAATTTTACACGATGTTACTTTAGAATTTGTATCAGGTGGTAGTATGTTGTTTGGCATAAAGAAATATGCAGCCTCCTTACAAAAGATGGTAGATAAATATAGTATTACTCTTCACTTCAAACATGATCTTATTTCAATTGATGGTGACAAGAAAGAGGCAACCTTTAGATTAATGGATGGTTGGGGCAATGTTACAGTTACAAAAAAATACGATATGATCCATGTAACACCTCCGCAAAGTGCTCCGGATTTTATTCGTCAGAGTTCACTTGTGGATGCAAAGGGATGGGTTGATGTAAATAAATTCACATTGCAACACACAAAGTATCAAAACATATTTTCTTTGGGTGATGTTACCAACACTCCAAATGCAAAAACAGGCGCGGCGATACGAAAACAAGTTCCGGTACTTGTAAAAAATTTGATCGCCCTGATTGAACACAGAACAATGACGGAAAAATATTCAGGGTATGGAAGTTGCCCATTAACAGTTGGATATGGCAAATTGGTACTTGCCGAATTTGGCTATGATAATAAAGTGATGGAAACCTTTCCATTTGACCAGGCCAAACCAAGGCGAAGTATGTGGTTCCTGAAGAAATACATTTTGCCCTGGCTTTACTGGCATAAAATATTAAAAGGCACTGCTTGAATTTAGTAACATTAATCAATTACGATTCCAATGCTTTTGCTGACCTTTGTGGTTTATGAAAACTTTTCTTTTCCAAAATAAATTAATGATAATAGGTATTCTTTTAGGCGCCTTTGCAGGGTTTCTGTATTGGAAATTAGTGGGTTGCAACAGCGGCACCTGTATGATCACTTCAAAATGGCATAACAGTACAGCCTATGGTGCAGTAATGGGAGGATTATTTTTAAGCATTTTCAAAAAAGAACATAAAAAATAGTGAGGAATTTGCTTCATCCCGATTTTGACGGGACTCGCATGAAAAGAAATGAACGAGACAACAAATAGAACAGAAACTTTTAACGACATTATCAATGGTGATAAACCGGTGCTGGTTGATTTTTTTGCAGAATGGTGCGGTCCTTGCAAATTGATGAAGCCAATATTAGAAGAGCTGCGTGAAAAGATGGGTGATGACATAAGAATAATTAAAGTCGATATTGATAAAAGCCCTGCAGCTTCCTCTCACTATAATGTAACCAGTGTGCCTACTCTAATACTTTTTCAAAAAGGAAATATATTGTGGCGACAACCCGGTGTGGTTCCCGCTGTTTCATTACAAAAAATAATTTCTCATTTTATATCACAAAATAATGCCCACTAACACGAAGCCCGGTTATCTTATTTCAACTTTAAGTTGTCGTTGTCCAAGATGCAGAGAAGGAAAGCTTTTTACAAACAATGTTAGCATTAGCCTGAAAAAGAATATGGCAATGCCTAAAACCTGTGCAGTATGCGGGCAGCCTACTGAAAAAGAACCCGGGTTTTATTATGGTACAGGCTATGTTAGTTACGCAATGGGAGTGGCAATAAGCGTAGCGACATTTATTGCATGGTTTGTATTGATCGGAATGTCAGTCCGTGATAATCGTTTTTTTTATTGGATGATCACAAATGCGGTTCTTTTAATTGTTTCGCAACCGTGGTTGATGCGTGTATCCAGAAGCATTTGGATCTCATGGTTTGTAAAATATGATCCTGATTGGAAGCTGCATTCGTTAACTAAAGAAGATATTGAAAGAATTATTCCTGAGCAACAAATGCATTAAGATTTGCGGAGACCAAGGGATTCGAACCCTTGATACGGTTTCCCGTATACACACTTTCCAGGCGTGCCTCTTCAACCACTCGAGCAGGTCTCCGGGGCGGCAAAAATACAGTTAGCGTTTCAGATGTTGAAT
>DASTZB010000223.1:0-4464 GCA_035764525.1 Chitinophagaceae bacterium
GAAGATGGTGTTGCTTGCTTTATTCGGAGCAACGATGGGACAAGGTGTTGTCTGGTACACCGGTCAATTTTATGCGCAATCATTTATTGAAAACGTTTGCAAAATAGACTTTGAACAATCCCGTACAATTCTGATCTGGGCAATACTTTTTGCAACGCCATTCTTTGTTGTATTTGGAAAATGGAGTGATAAAGTAGGAAGGAAATGGATCATGCTGACTGGAATGTGTCTCGCCATAGTTACTTACAGACCGCTTTTCAAAGAGCTTTTTTCTATTTCAGATACAACGAATAAAAAAGAGCTGGTTACAAGAAATGAAATAAATACAAAGATGGTCCCGATAGGCAACACGGGAAATTCATTACGAACCGCAACCAGCACCCGTCATTACAAAGAAGGGATACGATTAATAGAAGTAAAAACTGATACGCTTTATGCAGAAACAGGCAGAGTGACATTAAAACCCGATATCAAAACATCAAAATTGCTGAATGACGAAAACTACCGCCTGATGATCATCATAGTATTTGTTATGATCTTGTACGTAACAATGGTCTATGGTCCGATCGCTGCGTTTCTTGTAGAACTGTTTCCAACAAAGATCAGGTATACATCGATGAGCCTGCCTTATCATATCGGCAATGGTGTGTTTGGTGGATTAACGCCATTTATTGCAACACTTTTGACGACAATATACACGGGAGATAAACTGGTGGGACTTTATTACCCGATCATTATTGCAGCAGTCTGCTTAGTAATCGGTGTTATATACGTTTCAAATAAAATTGATCCTAATGTTAATGATTAAAATTATTTTATGAATACTATAAAAAGATTTGCCGGCATTTTGTGGATCATCCTTGGTCCACTGGCTATTTTTTATCTTATTAAAACTGCGGCAGAAGAAATCGAAAAAAAGCCAGTTATTGACACAAAAATTCAATGGATCGTTTTTGTGGTCATTTTTATTCCCATCGCAATTGGAATGATAATCTTTGGTTGGTACGCATTTAAAGGGGAATATGACCATCTTCCGGAAAGTTCAGAAGAAATATAACAACATTTATTTGTCATTAATCATTATTTAATCCACGAATGGTTCGCTTTTTCGTATTCCTTGCCTTATTTTTGTCGCCGCGATGAAAATTGTTCCTGTATATAAAATGAAACACATAATAGCCGCTACAGTTATGTTTTTTGCGTTGGCATGGCTCACTGTAAGTTTGCCTTATGTGTATTCATTCCAGAAAGAGTTGGCAAAACAAGAATCAAAAGCGGCCCCGATTGATTCACCGGCTGACAATGAAGAATCAAACCCATTAGCAAATTCCACCGAAGAAAAAGCCCCTTCTTCAACAATATCGGAAGAATGGCTTCATCATACAGATGATCACATTATATTCAGCTACAAATTAAGTCATGACAATCGTCACTCTTACGATGTGTATGAAGCTTATCACGGAGAAGTACAATCTCCCCCTCCAAATTTTCTTTCATAAAAATTCCCGGTTTTCTACTTGCAATGTATAACAGGCAGTGATATGCTCATGCTTATCATTCAGCCATGATGTATCCGGGAAATGATGCAATGCGGAATTCATTCGCATGTATACCAATTTATTTCTTTAATAAAAAATTTATGAAATGAAAACGCATACCAAAGAATTTTTGGAAACCCTTACGCCACAACTGGCCTTTGAAGTTTTGAAAGAAGGCAACAAAAGATTTATCAATAACCTGAAGGTGAACCGCAACCTTCTTCAACAATTAGATGAAGTGCAGGATGGACAGCACCCTTTTGCTGTAGTACTCAGTTGTATGGACAGTCGCACTTCCACTGAATTAATTTTTGACCAGGGGCTCGGGGATATTTTCAGCATCCGTATTGCCGGCAACGTAGTGAATGATGATATAGTGGGCAGCATGGAATATGCCTGTAATGTAATTGGTTCAAAGCTGATCGTTGTGCTGGGACACAGCCGCTGTGGTGCCATAACAGGCGCAATTGATCATGTAGAGATGGGAAATCTTACTGGTTTATTGGAAAAAATAAAACCGGCCATTGAAAAGGCAAAAACAAATGATCATTCTCAGCACACGATCCTTAATGAGAAGGTAGCCTACGCTAATGTGCTGATCAGTATGGAGGAAATACTGGAAAGAAGCTCGATTATCCGGACACTTTATAAAGAAGGAAAGATCGGGATCGTCGGTGGCATGTATAGCGTGGAAAATGGCAAAGTTCATTTTACAAAAAAGATGTTTAGCAATGCAGAATCACAAAAAAACCTGGCTACCGGTAAAAGCATTGCAGCTTAATTCTTAAAAAATAATTTATGGAAACAAATCAAACAATAATACAACGGTTAAAATTCTTTTTAAACCCCAACGATGGTCGCTATGAAGACCTTCGAAAGGGAAGCTTAACAAAAAATATTTTCAAAGACCTGACCGCAGGATTAATAGTAGCGGCTGTTGCCATTCCATTAGCAATGGGATTTGCAATGGCTTCAGGCCTCAGACCGGAGCAAGGAATTGTTGGTGGCGCTATTGCAGGTTTATTCGGTGCCTTGTTCGGAGGCTCCAAATACCAGGTATATGGACCAACAGCTGCATTCATTCCTGTTATTGCCGGGTTGATGGCAACATACGATCATGGGTTCCTTGTTCTTGTTTCGATCATAGCTGGAGTTATGCTCATGTTTTCCGGTTTATTTAAAATGGGCAAGGTGATTGAAAAAGTTCCTCACTCAATTGTAGTTGGTTTTACAATCGGCATCGCAATAGTGATCGCGATGTCGCAGATAGGTGAAATAATAGGAAGCAAACAAAAAGTTGGTTACAGCATCATTGCTCAATTACAATTTTTAGCAAATGAGATCGGCACGGCAAATATCTTTGCTGTATTGCTGGCATTGATCACTTTTGTCATCTGCAAAGCATCTCTAAAAATTTCCAGTTTTGTTCCGGGACCACTAATCGCATTGGCGTTTGGCTATATCGCCGTCAATACATTTTGGTCGGGTGCCGGATTAATAAAAATCAGCGATAAGTTTGGCAGCATACCAACTGACTTTACAAAGATCACAGGACCGTTACTTCCTGAAGCATTTAGCGGCAAAGTGATTTTTGATATTTTCTATTTCGCATTTGCCATTTACATAGTTGCCGCCATTGAAAGTTTATTATGCTCACGAATGGCAGATAGAATGGCGAACAATAAAGGTCTTCCATTTAATCCAAACAAAGAACTATGGGGACAGGGTATGGTAAATATTTTCACTCCTTTGTTCAATGGATTTCCGCATACAGGTGCATTAGCAAGAACTGCGGTAAACATCCGTCTTGGCGCCGTATCTCCACTCGCAGGCATTGCAAAATTTGTTTTCAAACTTTCGCTGGCAGCGTTTCTTGCCATTTACCTTGAACAGGTTCCAATGGCTTGTATCGGTGGAATTCTTTTATATGTAGCAACCGGCATGGT
Organism: Chitinophagaceae bacterium; assembly: GCA_035764525.1. Classification (GTDB taxonomy): domain Bacteria; phylum Bacteroidota; class Bacteroidia; order Chitinophagales; family Chitinophagaceae; genus VBAS01. Next base: position 3,485 of record DASTZB010000223.1, read on the forward strand.
GAAAGTAAAAGAAATAAAAGAAGTGCTTGGTATGAATAAATATCATGTTGCATTGATGGTGTACACTGCGATAATGGTTCCTTCAATGGGCTTTATGACAGCAGTAGTTTCAGCTATTGCTATTTATGCTGTTTCATATCATTTCATAAATAAAAAATCTGCAGTCAGTGTAGCTATGGATGACAGCCGGGAAGAAAAAGTTGCGTAATCGTTGATTTGTAGACCGTGATCTGAACCCGGCCGGTGTCTACCGGTTGGGTTTTTTATTCATTTTAAAAACGAAGAAATATGAAGCCAGCTAAGTAATTTCGGAACATGAAATCATACGAAAGACTTTTACAGGAAAACAAAGAATGGGCAATAAGAAAGGTTGCTGTTGATCCTGCTTACTTCGACAGGTTATCACATCTTCAAACTCCGGAATTTTTATGGATAGGTTGCAGTGATAGTCGTGTACCTGCAAATGAGATTACTGGTACACAGCCAGGCGAAATATTTGTTCACCGCAATATTGCCAATATGGTTGTCAACACCGATTCAAATGTTCTAAGCGTTTTGGAATTTGCAGTAACGCATTTGAAAATAAAGCATATCATCGTATGTGGTCATTATGGTTGTGGTGGAATAAAAGCCGCCATGTCAAATCACGATTACAAGCAAGTTCTTAATATGTGGTTGCGCAACATAAAAGATGTGTATCGCCTGCATCGGGAAGAACTTGACGCTATCGTTGATGAAGATCTGCGGGCTGACAGGCTTTGTGAATTAAATGTAAAAGAACAATTAATGCACCTTGCCAAAACCTCTATTATTCAACGTGCATGGAAACATGAACAAAGACCTGATCTGCATGGATGGGTATATGGGTTAAAAGATGGATTGATCAATCCCATATTTGAAATGAAAGCAGGAACGCATATTGATCATCTATACGAATATGATGATCTATAAATTCAATAAATAGTGTTGCAATAAAAATA
>DASTZB010000224.1:0-9700 GCA_035764525.1 Chitinophagaceae bacterium
GAAATTTAATTCAGATATCTCATCACCGTGTTCTTTGATTACCGGTGTAACTAAAGGAATTGGTTATGGAATTGCTGAAGCTTTGACCAAACGCAGGTACAACTTAATTTTGATTGCCACCCATAAGAATATACTGCTGAAAGCAAAAAATGAACTGGAGTTTCCAATTTTATTCACCCCGGGTCTTTGAATCAGGACATTCATGTTTAAGTTGGATTAACTTCATGCATTTAGAAAAATAATGCAGCCATTTTATCAACTTACTACACAGGAAGTGTTTGATCAGCTCAAAACATCTGCTTCTGGTTTGAAAAGCGAATTGGTGCCGGTGCTTCAAAAAAAATATGGAACCAATGCATTGCAGGAGGCAAAACAAAAAACCAAATTATCCATACTGCTGTCACAGTTCACTGATGTAATGATCATTATCCTGGTGATTGCTGCCATTATTTCATTTGTCGTAGGGGAGCATACAGATGCATTTGTAATCCTTGCCATCATAATTGGAAATGCATGGATAGGATATTACCAGGAGTATAGTGCAGAAAGATCGGTACGGATGCTGAAAAAATTGTCGGCACAATTTGCAGTGGTATTGCGTAATGGTAAACCTGCTAAAATTGAAGCTGATCAGCTGGTGCCCGGTGATGTTATTTTATTAGAGGCGGGAGATATAGTTCCTGCTGATGCAAGATTGACCAATGTACATTCTTTTAAAACAGATGAAGCATCACTCACAGGAGAAAGTCATTCGGTTGAAAAGAAAACGGAAGCCATCAGGGAACAAAAGCTTGTTCCCGGCGATCAGCTAAATATGATCTTCAAAGGAACTATTGTAAGCAATGGTTCAGCCACAGCAGTAGTAACAACAACCGGCATGAATACCGAATTAGGGAAAATCGCAGAATTGCTGGAAGTTGAATCTCAAAAAACGCCATTACAAAAAAGACTTGCTGTTTTCAGTAAGCAGCTTGCAGTTATTGTTATAATTATTTGCCTTGTGATATTTGGCATTGGGTTATTGCGCGGCCAGCCTTCTTTCGTGATGTTTCTTACCGCATTGTCGCTGGCAGTTGCTGCATTGCCCGAAGCGCTCCCGGCAGTAATTACAATTGCGCTTGCACGCGGTGCAAGGCGAATGGTAAAACAAAATGCCTTAATGAGAAAATTATCTGCTGTAGAAACATTGGGTTCTGTTACCTATATCTGCAGCGATAAAACAGGAACCCTTACCCAGAATAATATGACGGTGGAAAAGGTGGAAGCAATCCCGGGGAAAGAAGAATTGCTAATGCATGCGATGATCTTAAATAATGAAGTAAAATTTTCTGAAGATGGTTTGCTTGGAGATTCTACGGAAACAGCATTAGTTGAGCATGCTTTGAAAAATGGCCGTACAAAAGAAGAATCGGATAAGCGATTTCCTTTTGTATTAAAACTCCCTTTCGATTCAGAAAGAATGCGGATGAGTACTTTACACAGGCACGACCATAAATGGATCCTGTTTGTGAAAGGTGCACCAATAAAAATGAAGGAAGTAGTAAGCGAAAAATACAAAGAACAACTTGCGGGCTGGCTTGCTAAAAATAGTGTTTGGGCTGCGGATGGTTTACGAATTTTATTTTTTGGATATAAAATATTTGATCGGGATCCCGGTGAAATAAAGGCCGATGCGGAAACTGATTTGGATTTTCTTGGCATGACAGCTATGATAGATCCACCCCGGGAAGAAGTGATCAAAGCTATTATGCAATGTAAAACAGCGGGCATCAGGTCTGTGATGATCACCGGCGATCAGCCGCTTACCGCAAAAGCAATTGCTGTACGTTTAGGTCTGATTGACAACGATGATGAATGTGTAAAGACAGGAGCTGACCTGAATAAATTATCAACGGAGGCATTGGGTAACGAAATTAAAAATACAAGAGTGTATGCACGGGTATCACCTGAACAAAAATTGAGTATTGTAAAAACATTACAAGGGAACGGGGAATTTGTAGCCATGACCGGTGATGGTGTGAATGATGCGCCATCATTGAAACAAGCCGATATTGGCGTAGCAATGGGAATAACGGGAACCGATGTATCCAAAGAATCCGCAGATATGATCTTGCTTGATGATAATTTTGCCACCATTGTAAAAGCAATCCGTGAAGGAAGAAGAATTTATGATAATATTCGGAAATTTATTTTGTATGTACTTTCCTGCAACCTCGCCGAAATACTGACCATTTTCTTAGCACCAATTTTGGGTTTTGCAATTCCTTTACTTCCCACTCAGATTCTTTGGATCAACCTGGCGACTGATGGCTTACCTGGATTAGCGCTTGTGACAGAACCAGCAGAGAAAGATATTATGAAACGTCCACCAAGACCACCAAGAGAAAATTTATTCGCTGGCGGATTGGTTGCAAGAATATTACTGACAGGAATTATACTAACTGTGGCCGCTATTTTTATTCAATGGTGGGCAGCAGGACAATTATATGATGTTAAAATGCAACAAACAATGGTATTCACAACACTTTGTTTCGTGCAATTGGGTAATGCATTATCAGTTCGATTTGCTTATCACTCTTTGTTTTCCTCACAGATATTTGCAAACAAAGGATTATGGGGAGCAATTGTACTTACAGTCATTCTGCAATTACTGATCGTGTACGCTCCTTTTTTAAATCCCATTTTTAAGACAACCCCATTAGCATGGAACGCAATGGCGGTTATTCTAATCGTTACCGCAGGGTCTGTACTTTGTATTGAAATATTAAAGTACCTGGATAAAAGAAAATACAAGAACATCAGCTTACCTGGCCAGCTGCCGATCAAACTATACTAATAATTTCAATGATACGAATTCAGGATTGAACATGCACTTCAAATCTATGATCAGGAGCATCATCCATTAGTTGTATAGCATTTCCTTTTCCATCGCCACCCTCATTTTTCCACCAGGATTCTTCATTTCCTTTCAGAGTAAAATCAAAATCGCATGGATACCGGATCGTACTGGAATGTGGATATATCATTGTTACATTTTGGAACATCATGGAGAAGGAATGATGGCAAATTTTGAAGTAATCGACGGAAACAAAGATGCAGAACAACGTATGCAACATTCGCATCATGTTCATAGCCATTAAAAGAAAGGCAGCAATGATTCACTATCGTTAATATAAGGTGTCAAATTAATTTGCGTTTTCATTTATCGTATCTCTTATTCAATTTGGAAAAGCGACATATAGAAAAATGATCCAGAATTTGATTTGGGCAACAGGTTATAATGTGGTAGCATTACCGCTGGCGGCGGGTGTATTGTATAAAATGGGTATTTTGCTGAGTCCGGCTATGGGTGCTGTGTTAATGAGTGTAAGTACAGTAGTGGTCGCTATCAACGCAAGCCTATTAAAAGTAAAATAAGCAACATGTTTAGAATAGTTTTATTGTTTTTATTTATTATATCTGCTTGCAAGAACACAACCGACACAAAGGGAAGTAATGAAGTACCAGATAAAATAACACAAAAGGACAATGCAATGACTCGAGTGCATCTTACCGATCTACATGATCAACCAATTGAATTAGAAAAATTTAAAGGCAAGACAGTATTTATTAATTTTTGGGCCACATGGTGTAAGCCGTGCAGAGAAGAAATGCCATCTGTTCAGGAAGCAATGAAAATATTGAAAGATGAAAAAATAGAATTCCTTTTTGCATCTGATGAAACTACCGAGCAGATTGAGGAGTTCAAAGCCGCTCATGAATACAGTTTTAATTATGTAAAAGTTGAAAGTTTGTCTTCGCTAAACATCATAGGCTTACCAACAACATTTATCTTTAATTCCAGTGGTGAACTTGTTTTTTCTGAAATGGGTTATCGCAAATGGGATAATAAAGCTAACATTGATTTAATTCTGAATAATGCTAAACCAAAATGAAAGAAGTGCTACTTGCTTTTTTAGTTACTGCAACTATTTTATCATGTAATGAAAGTGAGCATGGAAACAAGGCAGTCTCCCCAATCCAGATGAAACAAATGTCTTCACCGGCATCTGACTCATGTGCTGAACCTTTCTTATTTACTGATAAAAATGGCATGATCTATTTATCATGGATTGAGAAAAGGGGGAAACAAAGCACACTTTACTTTTCTACTTTATCAAATGATAAATGGTCAATGCCCCAACAAATTGCTTCCGGCAACAATTGGTTTGTGAATTGGGCAGATTATCCTGTGATTGCAAGTGACGGAGCGGGAAATCTATTAGTTCATTTTCTGCAAAAAAGTGATACAGCAAAATTTACTTATGATGTAAAGATGGTTTCTTCAAATGATTCTGGTAAAACATGGAGTCAATCAAAAATTTTAAATGAAGACAATGTGAAAGCAGAACATGGTTTTGTTTCCATAGTGCCTTATAAAAATGGCTTTTTTACAGCGTGGCTTGATGGAAGAAAAACAGCAATGGAAGGCGATGATGGTGGCCATGGTCATCATGGAGAGATGACATTGAGAGGGGCAATGCTTGACATGAGCGGCAACAAAACAAGCGAATGGGAATTGGATAATCGGATTTGCGATTGTTGCCAGACAAGTGTTGCTATTACAGAAACCGGCCCGGTCGTAACTTATCGTGACAGGTCCGATGAAGAAGTGAGAGACATGTCTATTGTGCGTTATGTAAATGGTCAATGGTCGGCTCCAAAAACAATCCATGCTGACAATTGGCAAATAAAAGCCTGTCCTGTAAATGGACCTCGGGTTTCAGGTGTTGGAAATAACCTCGCCGTTGCATGGTTTTCTATAAAGGATAAAAACGGAGAGGTAAAACTAATTTTCTCAAAAGATGGCGGCGAAACTTTCGGCAAACCAATTCGCATTGATGACGGTAATACTATAGGAAGAGTTGATGCAGTGATGATTGATTCAACAACAGCAATGGTGAGCTGGATGGAAAGTGGTAATATTAAAGCAGCGAAAGTTCATAATGATGGCACAAAAGAAAATTCAATTCTGATCGCTTCATCATCAGATAAAAGATCGAGTGGCTTTCCTCAGATGACAAAGTCAGGCAATCGTTTAATTTTTGCATGGACTGATGACAAAGAAAAAACGGTTAAGGTAGGAATGATTGTTTTGTAAAGAAAGCAACACTTCTGATTGATATTATTAATTATAGAAGCAATTGGCTGCTTACCCAATTCCTGACCCTAACTTACTAATGATCTTTGATGCTATTTTACCCATACAATAGAAATAAAAGGATAAAAGGATCAATCAGTTTGACAAAATGCTTATTAATGTGACAGTAAATCTTATTTCCACTTTGCGTAAACCGATTTTCTTTTTCCGTAAGTGACCAGGAATTCTCCACTACAACTTTGCACAAAAACCATTTATGCTTAAGAAAGTGTTAGTGATGGCTTTCGGAGTTAGTTCACAATTAATTAGTACAGCCCAGGAGAGGAAAATATTTGGGGATGATTCTACAAAACCTATTCACAAATATCTACCTGATATAACAGTTGTCGGCCGGTTTAGTAAAAGTGATTACCAGCAACTGCCGGAAGTAGTAGGGACTTCGATTTATGCAGGCAAAAAAAATGCATTGATTATTTTGGATAATGTGCAGGGAAACGTTGTTACCAATACTATGCGCCAGGTTCTGGCAAAAGTCCCAGGCATACATATTTGGGAAAGTGATCCAAGTGGCATTCAAATTGGAATTGCGGCGAGAGGATTGAGCCCGAACCGCAGTTGGGAGTTTAATGTTCGTCAAAATGGATACGACATTGCTGCAGATCCGTTCGGATATCCCGAGGCATATTACAACCCGCAGTTACAGGCAGTGCAAAGAATCGAGATCGTTCGGGGCCAGGGTTCATTGCAATATGGCCCACAGTTCGGCGGCATGGTAAATTATATTTTAAGAAATGGCAGCGAGATCAATAAACAATTTGAATTTGAAACACAGCAAACCATTGGTAGTAATGCATTGTTCAACTCGTACAATGCAGTGGGTGGTAAAACAAAAAAGTTTCATTACTATACATTCTTTGATCATCGCAATGGCGAAGGCTGGAGGAATAACAGTCGCTATTTCACCAATGCGGGTTTTGGAACCTTCACTTATTATTTTACTCCAAAATTCTCTTTATCTGCTGAGGTAATGCGCTCGCATATACGAAGCCAGCAGCCAGGTGGTTTAACTGATTCCCAGGTGCAGCAGGATGCACAACAAAGTTTTCGCAGCCGTAACTGGTTTGATATTACATGGACAACACCTGCATTGATCGCTAGTTACCAGTTCAACGAGCATACAAGATGGAACACAAAACTGTTTGCAACAATTGGTGATCGTAACAGTGTTGGCTATTTGCAATCTATTACAATAAAAGACAGCATCAATCCTGCAACGGGTGAATACAATAACCGTGTATTAAATATCGATCAGTATCGCAACTATGGTTTAGAAAGCCGTATCATAACAAATTATCATATTGGCAAAATCAGCAACACCTTATCAGGCGGAATTCGTTTGTACACGGGTACTACTCATCGCCGTGCCGATGGTAAAGGAACAACAGGGTCTGACTATGACATGACAGTGATCGGAAATTATCCAAGAGATGTTGAATTCACTTCAAACAATGTGGCAGCTTTCGCTGAGAATATTTTTCGTATCTCAGAAAAATTCATCATCATTCCGGGTATTCGCTGGGAATGGTTGGAAGGTTCTGCCTCCGGTCGCAACGGCTACACATCTGCAGGCGCAGAGATTATTTTGCAAAATATAAAACGCAGCAGAAACTTTTTACTTGCCGGTGTTGGAACAGAGTATCATGTTACAAAGACAACTGAGTTTTATGGAAACATAACTCAGGCATACAGACCTATCCAGTTTGCCAACTTACAAGCACCGCCAACAACCGATGTAGTTGATCCTGATCTTAAAGATGCAAAGGGGTATAATATTGATTTTGGTTATCGTGGAAGGGTGAGAGATTTCTTGAGTTTTGATGTGAGCGGATACTATTTGCAATATAATAATCGTATTGGTACAATTACCGTTAGTGGAACACCTTCGTACAGATTAATTACAAATGTTGGTGCCAGCACAAGCAAAGGAGCAGAGACTTATATTGAATTCAACCCGGTTCGTGCTTTTACAAAAAATACCAGGGCCGACCTGATCATCTTTAGCTCTTATGCATATACACATGCCCGCTATAGCGGCGACCACAAGGATGCCAATACAAAAGGAAAGAAAGTGGAGAATGCTCCAGAAAATATTTTTCGTGGTGGTGTTTCTGCCGGCTATAAAGGATTTTTATTGACTGCGCAGGTGAGTCATGTTGGAGAAACATTCAGTGATGCCAACAACACTGTAATGCCGACTGCAAATGGAAATAATGGACTGATTCCTGCTTATACGATCACCGATCTTACAGCAACGTATAAATTTTCAAAAGGATTGAATTTTAAAGCGGGAATCAATAATTTATTTGATGAAAGATATTTTTCCCGTCGTGCCGGAGGCTATCCGGGTCCAGGAGCATTACCTGGTGATGGAAGAACATTCTTTTTAAGTGTTGGAGCAAGACTCTGATAGCCAAATTCGCTGCATACAAAATATCCCGCTGTGCCGGGATATTTTTTTATGCTGTTACACTTGAGAGTTATTTCATAACCCGATTTCAGAACATTCTTTCTTCACCTGATTAAAATGAAATTATGAGGGATTTCAGTGACAGTCATTACAGAAAAAGTAAAGAAAGATATAGCAGCAGCATCAAATATTGAAGCCATACAAGGCAGAGGTATTAAGGCAGACCATAGCGGAACGACTGTGCATGTAGGCAACAAAGAATTATTTACTGAAAAAGAAAGATCAATTGCCTGATGATATTAAAAATAAAGCGGAAGAATTAGAAAAGCCTTTTGGGGTCCATGCCTTTTCGATAGCCATGGCAACTGCCGGTGTCTTTTCTGCTTCATTGAATTGTGCTGTTGCTGTTACACAAGACAGCAATGCAAAAACAACTGTTATATTATTTTTTAGTTGACTATGATATTGTACTTCCAAAAAGTTTAGTTGTCGAAACGAGCTCCCGGTGACCTCTCGGACAAATGATATTCTTCCTGTAAAAACTCAATTAATCGTATCGCAAATGTTTTTAAAGATTTCATTGTTCTCAGATTTAATCTTTGAAGAGATACGACACGTGTTGCTTGTAGGGCAAATTTATTTATTGTCATTCGATCATTTGTAAGCAATTGAGGGTTTCCATTGGGTCTTATAGCACGTTCACCAGTAGTTGGATCGATCATATTGTAAAAAACTTCAACATCAAAAATTTCACCGGTTAAATCTCCATAACGATTACTGGATTCCAGTTCTCGGTCTACCTGCAGGAGCAACGCCTTAATTAAATAATCGTACTTCATAACACTATCTATAATAAACTGTTTACGGATCAACCTTAAACCACCTGCATTTTTCAGCTGCTGCATAGTTCCATCAGAATTTGTGAAGCGAATACCGCGCAACGCACCAGCCAAATAATAAGTATTACTTCCAGATTCTTTATAGCGGCCAGATATCAATAGTCGTAGCAAACTGTCCCCTTGTTTTGACTTAGTGTCCCTAAGTGAAATATTGCGGTTTAATTCCGCTGTATCATTCTTAATATCGGCGATCAGTGAACCGATATATTTTCGTTCCCGTTGGTGCTCGACATAATGCTCCCGCTGGTTCTCGACAAGGAACCCTAAGGTAACTGCAAGGAAAAGCATAAAGAATTCCCAGAAATAATGCGTCCATTTTTTGCGTGGTGTATGAGTATGTGCATGTACTTCCATATATGATCGTTATTTCAAATGATATTCTTTCTTAATCAGTGTGATCAAACCTTCTGCTCTTTTAGACTGGCGCATCAATTGCCCCTGCAAAAATCTATTGATGTTGGATCGCATCCGGTGAATTTGGTTGGCATAATTGATTAGAACAATTCTATCTGATGTCAAGAGTTTGGCATAAGGCCGGATATTAGGTATGGTCAACGTTTGCAAAAACGGATCTCTTTCTTGTGATGGCTCGTGCTGAATTGTTCCGGAGGGTTTAGAGCGGTTGAGAGAATCAACTATGGAGATATTACTCCTGTTAAAAAGATTGAATCCTGCTATGGATATTTTATTGAATTGATCTTCGAGTAGGGCGGCAATGTGCTCTATACTATTAATGCCCTGCCAATACCTCGAAATAGCATTCGCGATTTCTGTTTTTTTGATTAGCCGTAAGGTCCCCGAATTTCGCAGTTGTGTGGCAGTCTGATCGCTAAAACTTACGACAATAAGTCTTATATAAGTAAAATTCTGGCGATAGACAGTGACAGGATTCAAGGCAACATTGTCAGTATTGAAAAGATTCGCTTGAAGCGAGTCAAGCCCTGTACTGATCTGGGCAGCAAACTGCATTGTACTATTCATCATTAACGTATCTGCGGCCAGGTCTTCAAGCATCCCTTTCATGAATTCCCGCTCACGGTCTCTTTCAATCTTATGCTCCAGCTGGTATTCGGCTAAGAAACCACAAAACACGGCAAGGAACAACATTAAGAATTCCCAGAAATAATGGGTCCATTTTTTTCTTTCAGAATGACTATGATGATGAACTTCCATAATTGTTTATTCAAGGTGATA
>DASTZB010000225.1:0-5143 GCA_035764525.1 Chitinophagaceae bacterium
AACCAATAACACCTGAACAGGCAAAACAAATTAATCGCTCAACAGAAGCCGATATTTATAAGTTGATCATTGCCGATCTTACGACAGCAGCCGCTTCAATGAATAGTTTAAAGTTTAATCAAATAGCTGCTATAGATGCCGGAAGAATGAATCGCTGGGCAGCAAAAGGATTACTGGCAAAAGTGAACCTGACATTAGGAAAGAAAGCTGAGGCGATTGCACTGTTGCAAGACGTGATTACTAATAGTGGTTATGCTTTGCAAAACACTTATGCCAATATTTTTTCTATTACCAATGAAATGAATTCAGAAATATTGTTTGCTGTTAGATACAAATCAGGTGGCTTTGGATTAGGTTCTCATTTCGGAAATACATTTGCTCCTTTAGGAAGCGGTTCAGCAATCATTAATGGCGATGGTGATGGATTGAATTATCCAACTGCCGATCTTGATACTGCAACAAACGGCGACCTGAGAAAACCAACTTTAATTGGAGTATATGGAACTGGTAGCGCTGCTAAGTGGTATGTTAAAAAGTATTTATTTCCCGTTACGTTGGTTGATGATGGTGAAAGCGATTGGCCTGTTCTTCGTTATGCAGATATATTGTTGATGTTGGCTGAGGCACAAGGTTATAACCAATCAAGTCTTGATCTGATGAACAGTGTAAGAGTAAGGGCGGGATTACCAAACTATACGATGACCAATATTACTTCAGTAGCGCAATTTGAACAAGCATTATCGAATGAGAGACGAATAGAATTTGCTTTTGAGAACCAGCGCTGGTTTGATCTCGTTCGATTTGATAAAACAATGACAACAGTAACAGCCGTACAAACAATGAAAGATCATTTTGCTGATGAGTATTATACGCATTACAGGTTATATGTGGCACCTGCACCAACATTGAATGAATTGTATACAAACGTATCAACTCCCGGTAGGTTATTACTTCCAATACCTCAACGTGAAATAGATACAAATACACAATTAAAAATAGAACAGAATCCAGGGTATTAAAACCAATAATGATTTAAACTTAAGAATGAAAAATTTGTTGATAGTTGTTGCCGTGTTCTGTTTTTCTTCAACGGTGAATGCACAGGAGTCAGATACGACTTACAAGCCCGTGGAATATCCCTCCGGGTTTTTAGCGCAATTAAATGTTGTCTATACGAAAGTGAAAGGTTGGGAAGGTAAAATGGACATTTATCTTCCTCCCAGGGGCGCTGAGTCAACCCCGGTAGTCATAAATATACATGGCGGTGGCTGGAACCATGGAGTAAAGGAATCACAAACAGGATTTAATACATTTTTTAAAATAGGATTTGCAGTTGCCAATATTGAATATCGTTTAACCGGGCAAGCAACTGCGCCGGCTGCGGTTGAGGATACAAGATGTGCATTGATCTATCTTATCAAAAATGCCAAAGCTTTAAATATTGATGTAAATAAAATTGTGATAATGGGAGGCAGTTCTGGCGGACATCTCGCCTTAATGGGAGGCTTACTCGGTAATGATCATAAGTTTGACAATAATTGTCCCGGTGTTGATAACATAAAAGTAGCAGCGATCATTGATAAATATGGGATCACTGATGTTTGGGACTGGAGTTATGGTACTAATATCAGGAGCAAGTCTGCAACAAGATGGTTGGGTGATAAAGCCAATGACAAAAAATTTGCAATGTCAGTTTCTCCGATCTCTTATGTAACTAAAAACAGCCCGCCAACGTTTATTGTACATGGCGATGCTGATCCGACTGTTCCTTATCAGCAATCAACTGATTTGCATAAGAGATTTGTGGAAGCAGGAGTAAAGACAGAATTTATTACAGTGGCCGGCGGTGGGCATGGAAAATTTGATAATGAAAAAAATTCAGAGATCAATAAAAAAATAGCTGCCTTCCTGCTTTCTCTTGGATTAGGGAAGAACAAATAAGGTGATACTTATGAAGACATTGCTTTGTACGTATTTTTGCATCTAACATATAACTTTGAACCCGATCTTTTCGGGTTTTACTTTTATTGATCACATTTTATGAAAGAGAAAAAACCGACTTTTGAAAAAGTAGCAGCGATACTGCGTGACGCCAACTTTACTATTGTTGATAAAGATGATGCTCGTCCATGGGGCGGGTTTTATGTTATTGATGAAGCACAGGCTGTTCAGTTTGCAAAACATTATTTTGCTGAAGAGCATTTGGATAATTTAAAGATCACGAACAAACTCAGTCCAAAAATTTTAATTGTTGGCCCGCATCAGCGCTTAAGCTGGCAATACCATCATCGTCGTGCAGAGATATGGAAATGTATTGGCGGTACGGTGGCCGTGATGACCAGTAATACGGATGAAGAAAATATCCGGCATATATTAAAAGTTGGTGATATAATAAAACTCAAACAAGGCGAACGTCATCGCTTGATTGGACTTGATGATTGGGGAATCGTAGCCGAGATCTGGCAACATACTGATGAATCAAACCCAAGCGACGAAGATGATATTGTAAGACTGCAGGATGATTACAGCAGGAAATAAATTTTCTTATTCCCACAATTGACTTTTTCGTTGTCAGGGATCAGGCAATGAGAGCGTTGTATTTACTTAGCTTCAGACAGATTCCATCTAGAATCACTTTACTATAAACTCAATTAGGCTATTCAAATGCTGCTGAAATGATAGCGCCCTTTTCATTCTAATTACTAATCACTTTATGAACACTGGGACTCTTGATGACAGCCAATTTTTCTGACGACAATCACTATATCCGCTGATGGCTATCATTTAATATGCATAAACCCATTAATAGCTTTAATCGGCCAAAAAAAGGTATTTCATGGTCTCAGTCTGTTGATGTGTTTCAATAGAAGATTGGGATAAACCTTTAACTAGATAAAAATGGTAAACATTAGCGTGGATCAGGTAAGAGCGATGATTTATTCGAAGATTTTTTTAAAAAAATATTTACAATTAAAACCAAGAAAAATGACAACTAAGGCAATTCCGGTTAAACCAAAACAGGCAGATCTGTCTTCCGGAAAAATTCAAACAGAGATTCGATCAAGCGAAACTATGAAAGCCCTGGTTTATTTCGGTCCTGGTAAAAAATCATGGGAAGAAAAACCACGACCATTGATCAATAAACCAACGGATGCCCTTGTAAAAATTCTGAAAACGACGATATGCGGAACGGATCTTCATATTATGAAGGGAGATGTGCCGACAGTTTCCGTTGGACGGATCATCGGCCATGAAGGAGTTGGCATTATTGAAGAAGTTGGAACTGCTGTAAGCAATTTCAAAAAAGGAGATCATGTTTTGATCTCATGCATTACTTCCTGCGGCAAGTGCGATTATTGTAAACGTGGAATGTATTCACACTGTGAAAATGGCGGATGGATACTCGGTCATTTGATTGATGGGACCCAGACGGAATATGTACGCATACCATATGCGGATAATAGTTTATACCATATCCCAGCCGGAAGCGATGAAGAAGCACTGGTGATGCTCAGCGATATTTTACCAACCGGCTTTGAATGTGGTGTCCTCAATGGAAAAGTGCTACCGGGAAATACCGTGGTCATAGTAGGTTCCGGCCCGATCGGGTTGGCCGCATTACTTACTGCACAGTTTTATTCACCAGCAGAGATTATCATGATAGACCCGGATGATAACCGCCTGTCAACTGCAAAAAAATTCGGCGCTACACAGGTTATTAATAACAGTAAAGAAAATGCTGTTGAAAGAGTAAAACAGCTCACCAATAATAAAGGAGCTGACACTGTAATTGAAGCTGTAGGTATTCCGGCAACATTTGAATTATGCCAATCTCTTGTAGGGCCGGGTGGCACCATCGCTAATATCGGGGTGCATGGTAAAAGTGTAGAACTGCACCTGGAAAAATTGTGGTCACATAATATTACGATCACAACACGGTTAGTGGATACTGTGACTACACCCCTATTGCTTAAGACAGTTCAGTCTAAAAAATTAGATTCAAAGCAATTGATCACACATCATTTTAAATTAAGTGATATTATCAATGCATACGATACATTTCAAAATGCAGCAAGAGAAAAGGCATTAAAAGTTATTTTGACCAATGAATAAATTCTTTTGAGGAATATTTTTTTGCATGTTGGCTAGTTTACTCCGTTGTTTGGTGTTCAAATTATAAAAGGCAACAGCTTTTTAGTATTCCCACACCAACAACCGATTAAATGGGAGATTCAGCTATGATTTCCTCCATCATTGAAATTATTTCGGTTATCCGGTTGTTGGTGATTGATGAACTAACCTAAAACAGAACACCAACAACAATGTAACCCATTTCATTTAAGAAAGGTTTTTTTTGATTTTAAAATAGGGGAGAATAAGATTAAAATAGGGAATTGGTCTTAAATGGGCTAAAGGCACATACTGTTGATTTGCTAAGGCAACCTTGGTATTCGATGAATGCGGTTATAGGTTCATCGGTTTTTAGTACTGTGCTTAATAATCATTATCAGAAATGTTTAGGCCCAATTATTTTCAAAAATTGGCCAATGCAACTGCTGCAATGGTCGTTACCCCAATTTTTCTGGCTTTTATTTTTTTGATTTTTATAGATTTTAGTAACGCAAAAGTGATATCAGCATTTAGCCGGATGGTCAATATTGGCTTTGTTATTATTAGTATTATTATCATTTCGTGTTCTATAATATGGCACATTGCCGATTTGAGAAGTACAGGCAAGACTGAATTTTTTGATAACAACAAGTGGTGGAGCGTTGGGTTTGATATTTGTAGATTTTTGTTGGCCTCGATAATACTACTTTATGCAATTGGAAAATTGTTAGGTACTCAACTCCAGTCAAGCATTTTATGGCAAGGAGACGAGTTGGGCAAAATGAGTGGCTTTGAATTAACCTGGGCTTTTTTTGGATATTCGAAATTTTATAATTCATTCATCGCATTAAGTCAAATAATTGCGTCGTTGTTGTTACTATTCCGGCGTTCAACACTTCTTGGCGCATGCCTGCTTTTACCGATCCTTGTAAATATCGTCGTTATTGATTATAGCTTTGGCATTTTAGGCCCATTTCCGCTCGCCATAATGCTACTGTACATGTGCTTGTTTCTTATCGCTTGTTTTTGGAGG
>DASTZB010000226.1:0-19821 GCA_035764525.1 Chitinophagaceae bacterium
GATCACCAGCGGAACAAGAGCCTTCAGCCATTCATGTGATAAAAGCAGGCTGATCCCCATTAATGCAAGTGCTAACAGGTAGGTTATTGCATAGGGTTTGTTGTATTGACGGTGACTTCTATCATAAATACCCACGCTCCACCACAGGTAAGTAATAAAGAGCTGCATGATCATAAACACGATGGTGGTATTGAAATACAGCTTACCCGTTGGATGATCGATCGTAATTGCCAGCGCTGCTATGATCATCATTTGCCAGAGCGTCATTAACCGGGTTCTTAATCCCTCATTGCCGTGCAGGTCATGATAAAGGCTGCCATTCAGCCATCCCCAGAAAATAAGGATGAACAAAGAAGCATATTCAAAAAACCCATTGATGCTTATATGCTGGGATAAATGATGTGTGATGCGGGCAATGGCGATCACATAAACGAGATCGAAAAAGAGCTCGAGCCAGCTTATCCTGCGTTCCTTGATCTCCCTGTCAAATTTTTTGGGTGGTCCCCACCAGGCAGATGAGCCAATGCTGAGCCTCATAAGCAATTAATTTGAAATTTTTAGTCCCGATAACAATCCGGATCAAATATCAAATTTTATTTTGAGCCCTGCTAGATTGGCGGGGATGTAAATCGGTATTGAAAGAAATATACATTTGCTTAATTAAATTTGGATCATGGCTGAACAAGAAGTAATGAAGCATACAAAAAAAGTATTTGGCCTATGGCAAACAGATAATCCCTTTTGGCATAAGTTCGCAGAGTTCATTATAGAGATATTCATAATAGTATTTGCTATCACCGTTTCCATATACTTTCATGACCGTAGCGAGTTGAGACACCAGCGGCATGAAACCAAAGAATTTTTATTAGGTTTAAAACAGGATCTGAAAACAGATATTGAAGAAATGAACCAGGACAAAAGCTCATTCACCAAAAGCCAAAGAGCCTTTACTTATATTACCAGCAGAAAACTAAATGAATCACTTAGCGGGGACACTATTCGTAAATACAGTGGTTGGATATTTAATACAACCGGGCTGGTGCCAAACAGCGGAAGGTTTGAAGGTTTCAAATCTTCCGGTAAAATTGGAACTATTGAGAATAAAGAATTGCAGAATAATATCATGGACCTGTACCAGGAAAATATTCCCCTCCTCATCATCAGCACGAACTTTTATACTTCAAAAAAACAAAGCTTGTTTGAATATGTTAGCCTGAACAGGAAAAGACTCACCGACAGCACTAACAACCTGGTTTCAGTACTTTCATCAGACCCGGCATATAATATCTGTGTTACATTAACATTTGTCCAGGAAATACTTACCAGGTATGACACTTGTATAAATAAGATGAATGCGATCATTCGTGACATTAACAAGCAATACGAAGAATGAGTGAAAGGAATTTTGGGCTTTTTATGGCAAAATTATTGCGAGGACCCCGCAATAACTGGGAAAAGAACAATAAGTACAACAAGCGTATCGTTTAGATTGGCATATATTATTTCACATGAAAATGAAACGATATTTTATTTTATTAATAGTAATTGTATTCAGTTTTGAAGGCAAGTCCCAACTGGATACGCTGTTCCTGAACAAAAACATTTATACGTCGGAAGACAGCATGATAGCAATATTTAAGCGTAAAGATTGGAAGACTTATGCCGCTTATATGAACCCGATAGTAATAGAAATGCTTGGAGGAAAAGATGGTTTTGTAAAATATCTACAGGAACAGATGAAGATTCTTGATGAAGCAGATGTGCAGATCTATAAGGTTGGAAAGATCTTGCAACTGTTGAAAATAAATGGTCAATACCAATGCGTCGTTGAAAGTTTTTTGCAAATGAAAATGAACGGAATGACTATATCAGGAAGTTCTTATGATATTGCCACTTCTGTCGATGGTGTTAAATGGAATTTTTTTAGAATTACTGAAACGGCTACTTCGGCACAGATCAAAGAGATATTTCCCCAACTCAGCCCGGAATTTAAACTTCCCCGCTCAAAAATGGAGGCCAAGACTCTTGAAGAATTTATGACCACCTATGAATTGCAGTATTTGGATTAAAGGATAAGGTTACCTGTAATGGGGCAGCTACCAACAGGTGCTGAGAATTTTCAATAAAAGAATTGCTCTAATATGATCCGGCCATCTTTCACTTCATAAAGCATTACCTGGCTTATTTGTATTCTTCCAATTCCATTCACTGTAATTTCCACTTCTCTTCCTACTGCAAAATGATTGCCCGCTACTATTGGCTCGGTTGTATAACGCTTATGTACTGCTTCAATACGTCTCACCCATTCTTCGCCTTTTTTACGGACATTGGATTTGCCTTCTGCATATCCAAAATAAGGTGAATGCGGCGGGTCAATACTTTTTACATCATCTGCAAAAAGCTCATCCTGTATCTCGAACCATTTTTCCTGTTTTGCAAGCTCATTGAATC
Source organism: Chitinophagaceae bacterium (assembly GCA_035764525.1). GTDB lineage: Bacteria > Bacteroidota > Bacteroidia > Chitinophagales > Chitinophagaceae > VBAS01. Next base: position 2,452 of record DASTZB010000226.1, read on the forward strand.
TCGCGGCCACTTCTTTTGTTGTTAATATTATTGTATCTGTGATCATTGTTATTCGTTTTTGGTTTATTATCTTATGGTTTCCAATTTATTGTCTAATATGTTTGGCTGTCCTTTACCCGTATTTATCAAATTCACTAAACTGCCTTGTAAATAATAATTCCACCCATTAGTGCAAGCGTCGAAACATTCGCATTCCGGGATCAGCCCGACATGAGTAAAGATGATCTGTGTTTTGTCCTTTTGCTTTGAAATATCAAAGACGATCTTTGTACCTGTCCATTCGCTTTTATCTTTTTTGAGGAAAGATAAGCTGCTATCAGTCACAAGCCATACAATTTTTTTACCGGGAATAAGTTCGGTTAGTTTTTGTTTTGAGTAATGCAAGTCTTTGTAGCGATAGATAAACTCGTCATTGAGCTTTTCTGTACCACCTTCAACGGTTTCAGACCACCAGCCACGAACATTATTAATGGCGTAGTACACTTTTTCAGGAGTTTGATCTACCAGCAGCGTGATTGTCAGATCTTGTGTTTTCATTTCAAAATAATTTTTAATTAAAGTAAATATTCATAACAAATCTACTGTCTGTATACTTCCCGGACGGGGTGCAAAATAGACTTTGTAGCGGGTTGATTTGGACATGGCATATTTTTATCTTTGTAAAAAAATACAAATGAGGCACCTTACCATTTTAGTCCCTGATGGAGAAAATAATTTAAGCAGTATTGTGGGGGCTTATAAAATATTTACAAGAGCGAATGAATTTTGGAAGAATACCGGGAAAAAAGAGTTGTTCAAAATAGAATTAGCAGGTATTTCAAAAAAAGTGGAATTTTATAATGGATTATTCACAGTAAATCCTCACACACATATTTCAAGAATCCCGAAAACAGATCTCATCATCATTCCTTCGCTGAATCACAATTACCAAAAGACGGTAAAACAAAATCAAGCACTGATCGAATGGATAGAGAAACAATATAAGCATGGTGCTGAAATAGCAAGTATATGCACCGGTGCATTTTTGCTGGCATCATCGGGATTGCTGGATGGAAAAACCTGTTCTACCCACTGGTCAGCGGCTGATAATCTCAGGGTAATGTACCCTAAAATAAATGTGCAAACAGATAAGCTGATCACTGATGAAAATGGAATTTATACAAATGGCGGTGCTTATTCCTTTTTAAATCTTATCATCTATTTGGTAGAGAAATATTTTGACAGGCAAACTGCCATCTTATGCTCCAAGGTCTTTCAAATTGAAATGGACAGGCAAAGGCAATCGGCATTTATAATTTTTAAGGGACAAAAATCTCATGATGATGAAGTGGTAAATAAGGCGCAGGCATATATTGAAGGTCATATCGACGAAAAGATCTCGATCGAACACTTGTCTTCAAAGTTTGCTGTTGGTAGAAGAAACTTTGACAGAAGATTTATCAAAGCAACCGGGAATACTCCCCTGGAATATTCACAACGGGTAAAAATTGAATCCGCCAAAAAAGCATTTGAGACCACACGCAAAACTATCAATGAAGTGATGTACGAGGTTGGTTATTCAGATGTAAAAGCATTTCGCGAGGTATTCAGAAAGATCACAGGGATGTCGCCTCTTGAATATAGAAATAAGTATAATAAGGAAGCGCTGGTTTGAGGTTATTTCATTGGCGACCACAAGGGCTTCATAAAGTTGTAACCTGGCAAACACTTTCATCGTCAGACACATTAAACAATTTTATGAAAGCTATTCTCCTATCCTTTCTACTATTTGCCGCTTGTTCGCAAGCAATATCGCAATGTGATAAAAAAGTGACCTGGTTTGCCTCCAAAGGTGATATGCTTGGTGCAAACGGCGATGTCTTAGATACTAAAATAGACAGCATCTTCCTTGAAACTGAGCCTCAAAAAATAATGCTCAGGTTTAAATCCGATCAAAAAACGTTAGAAGGAACGGTAAACGAAAAGACCTGCGAGTGGAAAGAGCCGTTCAGGAACGGTAAGACAGTTTATCATGCTACTGTAACTATTGAAGGGGGAACCAGCAATGCAATTTTTATCGTGGAGGCCAAAGACGGAAAGATCACATTACTGTTGACTATTGATGCAAGGGCTGAGAGAAAATTTCTGATATATATAGATAGATATGAAGAAGCAAAGTAGATAGATATGAAGAAGCAAAGTGATCCGGAATTTCTTAGCAGCGGATCAATTGGACCGATCCCAATGCGCATCCTGATCTTGAACAATCTTTCTTTTATGGCAGATCATTAGTAAGACCCGGACGAAAAGGTGGTTTTAATTTTTCTTAGATGCAACCGATTTATTTTTTATTGAAAAAACAATCGGATCAACTTCTGGTTCGAATGGAATACTAAAAGACTCAACATCCCCATTTTTGTTTGTTTTGAAAACTGCATCGCCTTCGCTCCATTGTTGATAGATAAGATTATCTTCTATATGATGACTTGAAAAAGCATGGCCCACACCTTTTGAAATGAGGACAAGCTTTAATTCTTCATAGGTGAGCAAAAGCCCATTTTGATATGGAGAGATTTTCACTGTTCCATAACCAGGATTATAAAATTCCCCGCAATAACTGGCAAATGAAAGTTGCGGTTTTTGACTTACTGTATCCAAATTAATTGCCGGAGGGTTTTTCAGAATTGCTTCAAATTTTTTTCGCCTTGCTAACCAAGCGGTATTCTTATCATGAACATCCAAATTAAAAATAATGTCTGCAATAAAATTGGGAATAAGACGTGTCAGAAAAGAACTATTCTGGTTGGCAAGTACTACTATTCCCAGGCTATCAAAAGGAAAAAATGTAATGCAGGATGAATACCCCGCAAGATTGCCGTCATGATGCGCTTTATAATGACCGCGATATGAAGAAAGAAACCATGTCAATCCCATATTTGTCATTGGCTCATCGATTGATTCCGCATCGATCCCATCTGTAACAACGATCCCAGGGGTGATTGCCTGGTTAACGTAATTCGCAGAAAGAATCCGCTTGTCTTTATACCCTCCTCCATTGATCCACATCTGTAACCAGCGGGCTAAATCACCTGACGTAGAAAGGATCGATCCGGCTGCCAGAAGATCATCCATTTGTTTTGTTTCTTCTAGTTTAAAAGAGTCCCTGAACGTATAAGTAAGTGATAAGTTTTCATGGTCTTTGAGGCTTGTGTAGCTGGCGGCAGTGTTATTCATCCCAAGAGGCTGAAAAAATTTTTCTTTTACCAATTCAACCCATTTTTTATTATAAATTTTTTCGGCGAGCACACCGAGTACGAAATAACTAAAATTGCTGTACTGAAACTTTGTGCCCAACGCATAAGAAGGGGTAAGGTTCTTAATTCTTTGCAAATAAACGTCGCTGGGATAATTAGTATTGAAGGTCCATGCCCAATCGTGACCGGGTAAACCCGTGCTGTGAGTAAGCAAATTTTTGATCGTTGCTTTCTGTGTCAGATCATCGGTATACAAATTAAATTCAGGTAGATAATTGTGTACGGGTTTATTTAATTCAATTTTTTTCTCTTCCGTTGCCATTCCCATCAGCGCTGACGCAAATGTCTTGCTACAGGAAGCTATCGGAAAAATTGTATTTTCAGTAACGGGCTTTTTATTTGCATGATCACGATATCCATAACCTTTCGAAAAGATGACTTCATTCTTTTTTACTACAGCAACCGATACTCCCATAACATGCCAGTCATCCATTGTTTTGGAAATAAAGCTATCAAGCTTTTGAGTTGGCAAAAATCGTTGCTGGCTATAGGCTTGAAAGAAAAAAACCATTAACACGATAAAAGGAAAAGACTTTTTCATTTGTAAACTGTTGGGATGAAAAAAGATAATCAGCAACCTGCCAAAATTAACACAGGACTCTACCTGAAAAAATATAACTTTTGTTAGATAGCTTAAGGCGCAGTTACCTTTCTAAATTCTATTTGCTGGTAGCAAGCCTAGCCTGGGTTCCGAATCTTGTGGTTCCATTTTATGTTATCAGGCGCCAGCGAATGGCGACTAACAATGTATTGCAGCCAGGTGTCGTATAACAACGACCATCAAAATCCGGTGGCGGGCCTTATCTCATAGTAGAAACGGAATATTTATCCCGCAAGATGCGACTACCGTCAACGACTACATCAACATTATCCCCTTTTTGCTAATAAGATCATCCTTGGTGATGTAATACTATCGTATTCATTCAATCGATAATCTCCATACACTTTTTCAAGTATCAAACCGTTCCGTTCAAACATAAAGTCAAAAGCATTCAGGTCAAATTTAGCAACCTGCTCAACAAATTCAGATTGACCTGAAGGCATATTTTCGATTATTATTTTTTTATAAAAAAATTGTTCATCTGTCCATCGCGAGATATGATAAACAATACCATCAATCTCTTTCGATTCTTCAGCGACCAACCGGTCTTCACACCATGCGACATTTAAATAATCCAGTACCAGCAATCCACCAGGTTTTAATGCATGCCAGATATTGCGGACTACCTGGTGATTCTCTTCATCATTTTTAAAATAACCAAAACTGGTAAAGAAACTAAACACATGATCAAAACGGTTTCTTCCAAATGGATCACGCATATCATGTTTTGCAAACCGGAGATTTGCTTGCTCGTATTTCTTTGCACTTCTTATGCTGGATGCAGCAAGATCTAAACCTGTTACATCGAAGCCTTTTGCAGCCAGCCATTTTGCATGTCGTCCTGCGCCGCAACCGAGGTCAAGCATTGTTGCATTTGCAGGAGGCTTTAATTCATCCATTAATGCATCAATAAAATCAGTGGCTTCTTTTTCACTTCGGTTTGAATAAAGCTGGTGATAAAAAACGGAATCAAACCATTGTTTATACCAATTAGCGTTATTCTCAATTTTGAATTCAATTGTATTTTTCATAAAAAAGGTTTAATAAATTAAAGTGATGATGTTAATGTGCCATAATAGTTTTTTGAGTTTTGTGTGCAACAGAGAACAAAGAATTATCGCGCAGAAAAGCAGCCAACCATACGAATGCTAGTATTACGGCGGGCATTATGAAAAAAATATGTTGTGATAATTCAATAGCCATGGCGCCCCCAAAATAACCTGTCATTAAAAAGAAGCCGATCCTTAAAGTACGTGACCAAAGAAATAATGAAACAAATACGAGTTCTGCTACTGCGAGCAGAGTCATATAAGGAAGCAGTCCTGTTTTAGAAAAGACTTCAACCAGCTGTGGCTGAGCCGTTAGTTTCATAAATGAACCCGCACCAATGATCAATGTTACAAGGATTGAAGGTGCCCATTTGAAGATCTTGTTTGTTTTACTTTTCATTTTTAATGATTTTGATTAGACAAAGCTATCGGCAGGCAATGGCCTGTACGTTGACATAAGTCAAAATCAAAAAAACCACAGGTTATTTTTTGCGCATAGATTTTCTGCGAACCCGGCTCAGAGTTTCGGGAGCAATACCGAGGTAAGAAGCCAGCATATGTTGTGGAACACGTTGCGCAATCGAAGGATAAGTTTTTATAAAATCATTATAGCGTTCTTCGGCATCAGCAACAAGCGAATGAACAATACGTTTATCTTTTGCGGCAGATCTTTTCTGCATGCCAGCCTGGAATGATCTGCCATAAGCAGACACTTTCTCCATCATTTTAAAATGTCCGGCCTGGTCTATCAGTAGTACGTCTGAGTCTTCAATCGCATCTATAAAACAAGATGCTTTGGTTCCTTCTGCGCCGGCGCCCTTATCAGATATCCACCAGTTCTCCGGCGCAAACTGGATAATATGTTCCTTGCCTTTATTATCGATAACATAGCTGCGCAGGAAACCCTTACATACAAAAGCCCCATACTTCAACAGGTCACCTTCACGCAATAAAAATTCTCCTTTCAATAGTTTTTTTGGAATGAAGACATCATGGATTATATCCTTATCCACTGTTGATAACGGATGAGTCTTTTCTAAATATTCATACAAGGTCCCGAACATAATAATAACGAGTATATGAAATTAATGAAAAGGAAGTTGCAACTAAGGCCAATCTTAATTTTTGTTTATTTCCAGTTCCATTAGAGCTGATGCCTGAGAAAAAAAATCCAACCGCTTCTACAACAATTAATAATTGCTTAAAGAATCTTACTGCAATTGCGTATCGTAATCTTCTTCAGCGAAGATTCCCCAACAGCAAACTCATAAATGACAACTTGCTAGGGCCATCAACAACAACGTGACAGGAAATAATTTTTTACCCCGCAACAAAGTTTCGCTACCTTTTGAGACTAAAAAATAACCTTATGCCTATTGTAAAAGTAATTGAGGTAATTGCCTCTTCTGAAAAAAGCTTTGATGATGCTATTAAAAACTGTATCACCGAAGTTTCCAAAACGATTCACAACATTGATTCGGTCTACGTTAAAGATTTCAAAGTACATGTGAAAGATGGAAAGCCTCTTTCATATGGCATTATCTGCAAAGTGTCCTTCCGACTGGATCCAAACAGATAATGCTCATTCTGGCAATGCCACCAGTCACAAACAAAATTTCTTCAATTTTAAAAATTACTATCATGTTTGAAAATCTTATCAATCTGGTTCGCCAGAATGCAGGCGATGCTGTTATCAGCAATCCATCAATTCCCAATGAAAAAAATGAAGCGGCTGTTGAAACGGCGGGCGGCTCGATTGTAGCAACATTAAAAAATGCGCTGGCAGGAGGAAAATTAAATGATGTGTTAGGCTTTTTTAAAAACGGCAAACAGGGCTCTCCAGAACTTGTACAGGAAGCAACGGACAACTATGCGCATGATCTGCAGAATAAATTGGGTCTCTCACCTGCTGAAGCTAACAAAGCTGCTGCAGGTCTTGTACCACAAACAATGCAGCAATTAGCAACTAAAACTGCTGATCCTTCGGATACCAGTTTCCCCATCCAGGATCTATTCAACAAACTGAGCGGTAATAAAACAAGTGGGTTTAACATGCAGGAAATGCTGAATAAATTTACCGGGGGAAAGGTGGACAAAGATGGTGATGGAGATGTTGATTTACAGGATTTGAAATCATTGTTTGCCGGTGGTGGTGGAATTATGGATAAAGTAACAGGAATGTTTAAATGATAGAATTGCATTTTAATTTTTTCTGGTAATAGCTTTAGTTAAAACTAAAGGTATTATACTTGCTCCTTCGGAGCAGATGCTTTGTTACAAATTAAGCATAACGACTCAGGGTCTTACTTTTTGATATTATAACGAACAGCCGGTTCCCAGACCAGCTCTCCTGCAATTGAGAATTTACTGATAAATCTAATTATGCATTTTTCATAACAAGATTATTTATATTTATGGAGACTTCATTTTTTAACGATGGCGAACAGTCAATCATCTTCGGGATCTAAGAAGCATAACTTATGGGTAAGAGTTACTCATTGGGTTGGAACTGCCGCTTTTCTCTTACTTGTCACTACTGGCTTCGAAATATTAATGGTGCATCCCAGGCTTTATTGGGGAGAAGTTGGAAATGACCTGACCCCGGCATTCCTTGAATTGCCCGTAAGCAGAAATTATAAACATGGTGGATACGAAAAAAGAATTGCTTTTTTCGCTGACAAAAACTCTCCGGTTAGTGCGGTTCGCACTTATGAAATCTTCAATGAGAATGGCTGGGGACGAAGTCTCCACTTTTTATCGGCATGGATCTTAGTAGTTACAGGACTATTTTATTTAATAGCTGCAATTTTCAGTGGTCACCTGCATCGCCAACTTTTACCAGGAAATATTTCATCTAAATCATTCTTCAATGATGTAAAAGATCATTTGGTAAAAAGAATACCGCAGCGAATGACTGGCTCAAAGTATGGCTTGTTACAAAAGACAACTTATAGTGTTGTATTGCTTTTCCTTTTTCCTGTTATTGTTCTCACAGGTTTAACAATGTCTCCCGCTATTACAGCTGCCTGTCCGTTCTTGCTCAAGATCTTCTTTGGATTGCAATCAGCCCGAACCATTCATTTCTTTGCTGCTTTTTTACTTGTATTATTTCTTCTCATACACGTAGTAATGGTAATAAGAACTGGGTTTAGAAAGAATATGCTTGCGATGACAATTGGTAATAAAACACCTTCTGATGAAAAACAATAAATATTTAATCACAAGGAGAACGGCAATTGCAACAGGACTGTCTTCATTAGGTGCAATGATCTTGTATGGATGCACAAGACCAACCTCCCCGCCTACTTATGGTAATATTTTAAGGATGGGAGATGCATTTACTTACAATGCCCATCGAAGTTTGTTTTCAGGACGGGCACTTGCAAAAGAATATAGCCGCCGTGATATCTCATCATTCCCGGCTACGGGCACTACTAATCCCGGGGATTCTTCAAGAGCTGGTTTTAGTGAACTGTATGCGCAGCTTCAAAAGAAAGATTTTGCTGACTGGAAATTATCGGTGGAAGGCAAAGTAAATAATCCCGGATCTTATTCATTAAATGATCTGTATAAATTCCCGTCGCGTACGCAGATCACCCGACATACCTGTGAAGAAGGATGGACCGCTATTGCCGAATGGACAGGAGTTCCTTTAGGCAATGTTTTACGCCATGCAGGCATTCATACCAACGCCAGGTTTGTAAATTTTTATGCCTATGATGGTTGGATCGATAGTATCGATATGCTTGATACATTCCATCCCCAAACTATTTTGGCGTATGGAATGAATGGAAAGAATTTGCCTCTTCAACACGGAGCACCTTTACGTGCAAGAATTGAAACGCAAATTGGTTATAAAAGCATGAAATATCTTCAGAAGATTGTTGTCACTGATGAATTCTTTGATACAGGTGATAGCGGTTGGGCTTGGTACGTTGGAATGTAAATTGAATACACAAATGCTTAGTTGCTCTTATGACGAGACGTGGGTCCGCATACTTAAGCAACGCTTTCATCCCGATAGCTGTCGCGGGATCTTGGACATTTTTTTCAGATAATTTGAAAGACCCTGCGTGGCTGATGATGTAAGAGCAATGGTTCTTTTATAGTATTAAATTTAATCAAATAAAATTTACCTTGCCCTAGGCTTGTCGAAGGGCTAACATAGCATGTCTCTGCAGACCCCTCATAGATATTTCACGTTTATTGCAGATTATTTGAAAGATCCCGCTGTGACTGAAAAGATGTTTCAACGGGCAGTTATTACTAGTAAAAAGTTAATGGTATGCTACAGAAATATCCGATGGCCAATTTATATTAACTGGTGTCTTAGCAAACACTTTTACATGGCCAGGCGTTAATGAGTATGTGAGATTTACGGAATCAGGTAGTTCAAAATCGCTATTGGTCAGCGGAAGTCGGTAAAAAGGGCTCCAATCGGTATACATTGCTACATACACTGTGACGCCTCTGCTAATCGTTGTATCAGTTAGTCTTCCCAGATCCAAATTCATTTCATATCCGGTTGAATCCTTCTTCCATGGAATACCATAATAATATTCCCTGTCGTCAATAGGTGCCGCTTGCGGCGGTTGAGCAGGTCGGTCTGGAATACTTGCTTTTTCTCTTTGGCAAGCAACAAAAACTATAATTATAAATAAAGCAACGAGGGACCTTAAATACAGTAATTGCAGTTTCATTTTTCTCCTTTCGAGTTTTATTTTACCTGGCTCTTACAAAGAAACTACATTGCTATAATAGGGGTTGATCATTTTTCCCTATTTTAAATTCAGCACTACCTAATTTATAAATGTGCAATATGGAACTTATGAAAAACCCAGATAGTAACCTATACAATAAAAGTTGGCCTTAGTTTGTAACTAAGGCCAACCAAACAATTTTGTTCTTATATTTTTGAAACTGATTTAAGAATTAGCAGTTTTACCGCCTCTTATTGCAGATTAGTTTCAAGACATGGAAGTAACCAAATTAATTACGCCTTATCCTTAGATTTAGCTTTCCCTTTTGGGGAATTTTCGTCTTTGACTTTTTGGTCAGCTTGATCCTTTGCTTTTTGATCATTGTCTTTCGTTTTTTGGTTCTGCGCCTTCCCTTTTTGTTCGTTGTCTTTGACTATATGGTCAACATCTTTTGTTTTCTTGTCATCTTTTACTTTTTCTTCTTTCTGCTCCTTTTCTTTCGGTTCCTCGGCTTTGTTATTCTTTTGCCCCTTCAATTTCCAGTCATCATACTCGCTTACTTCATAATCCATGCCTTTCAAGTGCTGCTCATCGATATAATACCTTCCATCATAACCTTTCCAATAGGTATATCCGGCGGTATTTCTGTAGTAGTAGCGACCATCACTATGCTGCTTGATCACGATACCAGGTGTATAAACAATCACCAAAGGATACCGGTTCGCATATTTTTTTCTTTGTCCCGGCGCATAAGCCTTGGCTGATTGACTTCCATAGATTTTCTTCGCCTGGCCGGGTGGAAGATTACCGCCGTCAACATAGACCGGTGCTGTCTTCGTTGGAATTTCAGTTGGAGAATTTCTCGGGTATTGTCTGCCTGTGGTGGATTTGTTACTTCGGCAACTGACCGCAATAACCAGGATCAACAGCAAACTAACGGCTTTTAGAACTTTGGTCGTTTTCATATAGGATATTTACACTTATATTTTATATGCACAATTCACCTCCAAAAAACGCAAAATTGTTCTAATAAGAAACGAATTTTAATATTATTCACAGCAGCACTGTATATTTCCATAGATAAAAAAGCTCAAACCCGCGAAGATTACTTTAAAGCAATCGTAAAATAACTTTTCACTGCAATGAAAAATGAAGATGCTTGCCTTTTAAAGTTCTTGAGATTAATTATCCTGTCGCCAAAATTGATAAGTTGGTGCAGACCACCTTCTTTGACAACCTGTTTTTATTGCAGATTATTTGGAAGCCGCGCAGTAACTGAAAAATATTCACGGCAAGGCTGTCATGAGTAAATTATAAGTTCTATGTTTAAAAAAATAAAAGGGAAATGACCAAAGCCGGTAAGCTGGTATCTCAACTTTTTTCTATACGCAACAGCTATGGAAAAAAAAATTCATCCCGAAAACTTTATTTGCTGAAAGCGATAGCCAAGGAAAAGCTGACAAGCAAAAAAGATGTGGAGCTTTTTCATTCAGTCTTACTTTTTCTTATTGCATATCCCGACAACCCGGCTGTTTACACACAATCATCAAATCTTTTGCAGCAACTGCATTTATATATTAAATCGCATAAGAAACTAAGAGATGGCCTGTATAATAGCGGTATCACCAATACACAGCTTTGTGCTGCCTACAGTTTTGAAATGGTAAAATGGATGAGAGCAAACTATAAAGAAAATATTCGCATCCAATCCTTTGAAGCAGGTGAGGCGCAGATCCAGGCTATACTTTCGGTAGTAATGCCGAAAGTGGAATCAGAAATTATGCAGGATGGCAATGCCGGGTGGAGATCATGGCTAAATCAATCAATGAAGAAAGAAGAAGATCTGTTGGACCGGTTAATTGCAATCTTTGATGAAACCGATATTCGTCCTGAAGTAAAAGATGAACTTTGGTCAGCGATCGGAATAAATATTGAAATTGATTTTACCACGCCTGGTAGCCTGCCGGATCCATTATTCATTCCATACTTTCACCGTTCGTTAATAAAAAAGAAAAACTGGCCGCCAATAAGAGGCATGAATTCTCCGAAAGTTCATCTTGATAAAGAAGGATCAGAAAAGATCATTGAATGCAGCAGGATGATATTGGTGCGACACCTGCGTGAAATAGATCCGATTACATTTACATCAGCAGAACTTATCAGTTACTACTGGTTACCCCGTGGACTTTCAATAGCATTGATGGGTATGGTGCCGGCAAGAAGACATCCCATCGATAGTTATATTGGATACACAGTATTTAAAAATGGTTGGCCGGTTGCTTATGCAGCCTCTTGGGTATTATTTGGCAGTGCCCGTATCGGTCTCAATATTTTTCCGGCCTACCGTGGCGGTGAATCACAATATATTTTTGAACAGGTATTAAAAATTCACCAAAGTGTTTACAGGTTAAATCGGTTTAGTACCGATCCTTACCAGGTCGGAAAAGATAACAGTGATGGCATTCATTCGGGTGCATTCTGGATATATTACCGTGCAGGTTTTCGTCCTGTCCGCGAGGAGCAGAAGAAAATTGCGGAAGCGGAAGCAAGGAAAATAAGATCGGTAAAGGGATACCGTACACCGGCAACTGTATTAAAAAAATTGGCTGAATCAAGACTTGAATTAAAACTTGATAAAAAAGCAGTGCAGTTTGATGTTACCGATCTCAGCCGGGCATATACAGCCATTTTGAAATATCGGTATAGTAATAAACGTAAACCGGCAGAAGAACTTGCAGCAAAAAAACTGGCTTCAATTTTACAAATAAAATATTACGGTGAAGTCAATCTTGAGTATGTTTTGAAAAACTGGGGTATTCTCTTGCTTAACAATGAAAAAGAGTTGCGCGGCAACAGCGGGCTAAGAAAGATCTTAAAAAAACTATTTGAATTAAAAGCAGGCGGTTCAGAAGAAGAATATATCTATGGCCTGCAGCGTTCAGTAGCACTGAAAAAAATAATGGAAAAGGTGCTGGATAATATTTCAGGGTAAGCAAATTTATTTTTAGTGATTATTTGGAGGATACCGTTAGTTACTGAAAAAATAGCTTGAACAGATTTGTATTATTATAGAAGTCCAAGGCGGGACATTATTTTTTTATAAATCAATTTTAATCAGATACTTTTTAAGTATATTAGCTAACAACTTACCCGCCGCATTTTTTATCTCAATTCAGAATTCCAATTTTCGATACTGTGAAAAACAATTACTTGGTTCTCATCGAGAACATATGGTAGCAAGTCAAATGGACTTTAAATGATAGGCACCCTGATTAGAGCAAAGAAAAAAAACTGCTTTATGAAAAAAACATCCTTCTTATTTAGTTGTTTCGTTGGTTTCTCTATGGCATTGCAAGGCCAGCCAACCTTCCTGACTTTAACAAGCCAAGGTCAGGGTTCTGGTAATGGAACCATTAGCAAATATGATGCTGCCACAAACACCATTACTGCTATTCACACATTTGGATCCGAAGGAATCTACCCGGTTGGAAATCTATGCAAAGTTTCAGGTGAAAAGTACTATGCAATGACTAACGCTGGAGGCACACTGGGTTATGGTGTTATCTTTTCATTCGACGCAGCTAACTCGAATTATACAGTCGTGCATAATTTTGATAATGGCAACGGAGCTGAACCTTCAGGTTCTTTAATTAAGGCATCCAATGGTAAGCTTTATGGAATAACGACAAGGGGAGGTACCTCAAATCTTGGAGTCCTTTTTTCTTTCGACCCGGTTACATCCAGCTATACTGTTTTGAAAAATTTTGATCCAAATGGATATTATCCGACTGGCTCATTACTACAAGCCTCTGACGGGAAACTTTATGGAATGACATGGTATGGCGGACCATCAAATGCAGGCGTCATATACTCCTTTGACATCACCAATTCTGTTTTTACGGTGGTAAAGAACTTTGCGAATACTGATGGTGCAGAACCCCGCGGTTCTTTGATCCAGGCACTGGATGGTAAGCTTTATGGTATGACGTCTTATGGCGGAATCGATTATAGGCTAAATTGTTTCATCGATCCCATAACCAATATTCCCACCTGTATTATAACTCCTGGCGATGGTGTTATTTTTTCTTTCGATATAACCACTTCCACTTACAATGTGCTTTACAATTTTAATATCATGAATGGAGCCAATCCCTATGGTTCTTTGCTGCAGGCATCCAACGGCAAACTCTATGGCCTGGCTAATAGAAAGAACGGTGGGTATGGTGTTGCTTTTTCTTTTGATCTACCCACTTCAAACTATCTTGTTTTGAAAAATTTTGATTCCTACCCCGATGGAGCAATTCCTTATGGGTCGTTAACGCAGGGATCCGATGGTAAATTATATGGTACACTTTCAGAGGGAGGCGGCTCATTTCGGGGATATGGTGTGGCTTTTTCGCTTGACGCATCGACAGGTAATTTTATTAAGCAGGATTTTATGGGTCCTAATGGAGCAAGACCGTTTGCTGATTTAGTAGAAATTAAAAACATACAACTGAATTGTGTTGCCAATACCACAGCAGATGCTGCTGAAGGTTCGTGTAGCACTATCGTTTCTAATATAGATCCTATCATTAGCCCGGCAGGTTCAGTTGTAACCTATACATTAACTGGTGCGACTACAGAAAATGGTACCGGAACTGCAAGTGGCTTACAATATAATGTAGGAAACACTACGGTAACATATACTTCAACAGATGATCCGTCTAAGACATGCAGCTTTACTGTTAGTGTAAATCCAACATCGGCTTTTTACCGCGATGCGGATACCGATGGTTATGGCAATGCTGCAGAGAAAATATACGCCTGTACACAACCGTCGGGTTATGTAACTGATAATACTGACTGTAATGATAATGATGCTTCTGTTCATATCGCAATCACTTATTATAGGGACGCCGATAATGATGGTTTTGGTGATGCATCTTCTTCCAGCTCTCTTTGTCAACTTACGCCTCCGTCAGGATATGTAACTAATAACAGTGATTGTGACGATACCCAAAAATTATATCAGGATTCAGATGGAGATGGATATGGCAGTACAGTTCTAATTGCCTGCGGTGGAGTAACGAATAATACTGACTGTGACGATAATAACGCGGCGATCAATGCTCCTGTTACATATTATCGGGACGCCGATAATGACGGTTATGGGAATATTTCAAATACCACAAATGTGTGTTCAATAACACCACCCGCGGGTTATGTTGTTAATAGTACGGATTGCGATGACTCAAAAGCAACTACTAATCCTGGCGCAACAGAAATATGCAATAACGGAATTGACGATAACTGCAATGGGCAGTCAGATGAAGGATGTCCTGCCGGAATACCATCTATCAGTATAAATGATGTTTCAGTTTATGAATCAAATGGAGTAGCCATACTAACAGTAAGTTTATCGAATGCTGCTACATCGGATATTATGATTGGCTATTCAACTTTAGATGGAACCGCTACGAGCGGTCCAAGGGGCAAAAAAGGTGCAGATTATGTAGCTGCGAGCGGCAATATATTGGTTCCTGCCGGAAGCCTGTCTGCTACAATTCGCATTACTATAAATACTGATAATGTAGTTGAGTCATCGGAGAATTTCTCTGTAAAATTAAGTTTGAATAAGGCCAATGCTAAAAAAGCTACCATTAGTGATGGCACAGGAGTAGTAACGATACTTGATGGATCCGCAAATCGTTTGTCTGCAAACAACAAAGATATTACCGGTCTTAACCAGCAGTTAACCATCAGGGCATTGCCTAATCCAAGTGCTACATACTTTACATTGGTTACCCAGGGTAATATCAATCAACCAATTTCGCTACTGGTATATGATGTATCAGGAAGAATTATAGAAAGGAAATATAATCTACCGGCAAATTATTCCATATCGATCGGGCACAGTTATAAACCTGGGTTATATCTTGTAGAGATCATGCAAGGAAATCAAAAACAAACGCTAAAACTTGTTAAAGGCTCTCAATAAAAAAACGCCGGAATACTAACTACTTTATGAAATGCTATAAAAAACAGTATTGGATTTTTACTCTTCTACTTATTTGTTCTTCTTTGGTGTCACTGGCTCAAAGCTCTGTTAACTATACAGTAGTCACCAACACCAATGCTTCTTTGACAAGTGACAAAAATGGCAATACAATAAACTTATCCGCTGAGCAAAACCTCATCCCTAATCTTAATTGGTTCAATAATTCCGCATTGCTTGATATTGGTTTTGGCTTTGTATTTATGGGGAAATATTATTCGCATTTTATTGCTGGCTATAATGGTCTGATAGGATTAGGTCTTGCCTCTTCTCCAACCAATATGCTTTTACCTGGAGCAGGCAACTTGCTCAGCAGGAATGTTACTTATCCGCCAACAACTTTTGCAGCACCGATACTGGCTGCTTTTTGGGACGATCTTCGCACCTCAAGTACCGGGCCAACCGTGAGAAGCAAACTTGTTGGTTCAGCACCTAAACGTTGCCTTGTCATTGAATGGAATGTGGCTATAAATTTCAACTCAGCCACCGGCACGAATCCTTCCGATGGAGTTTTTCAAATGAGATTGTATGAAGGCACTGGTGAAATAGAATATGTTTACGGAAAAATGCAGATCGGTTTTGGAAGCACTACCGTTACAGCGTCTATAGGTTTCACGAGTGGAAATACAAATAACAGTTTCATTGCTATAAAAGATCTTTCCACGTTCAATATTACAAGGTTGGTTGCTGAAGAACCGGCTACACAGAATCTTGTCAATAGTGCAACACCCGGTGCAATTGCCGGGCTTAATTCCTCAACCGATGGATCACGAAGGTTTATATCCTTTCTGCCCGTTGCATGCAATGGGAATTTTATTGGCGCAAATACATCCCGTGTGTTGGCTACCACTATGCAATTGAACTGGACTGATAATATCACAAATAAATTCGGTTACCTGGTTTATCGTTCTGTCGTTGATTCAAACAACTATCAATTCGTTGCTAATTTGCCTCCTTCGGCAACCAGTTATGTGGCTAATAATTTAAATACAAATACACGTTATTACTGGAAAATAATTCCCTATACAGAGGGAAATACCAGGACAATACAGGTACTTACGGATAGCACTCGTTGTAGTATGAAAGGGGTTTATAGAATCGGGTCCGGCGGAAATTTTATCAATGTCCGGTCTGCACAGGATTCGCTTGCTCTTTGGGGAATGGATGGTGCCATAACATGGGAATTACTTCCTGCTTTCAGTTTTGCATCAGAAAGTTTACCCGTGCAGTTTAAATCGCTTGCTCCTTGTCACGAAAAAAATTATACACTTACAATACAACCTGCAGCAGGCGCTGGTTTTAGTTTTATTAATAATTCTACCAGCCCGGTATTCCTCATCGACAGTTCTAAAAATATTATTATAGAGGGAAGGGCCGGAGGCAGCGGCCCGACAGCGCTAATATTAGAAGGCTCAGGCGAATTAATAAAAATCAGAAATGGATGGAACAATCAAATCAATTTTATAGAGTTTAAATCTAATGTTGCTTCTTCCACAATAAGTCCGGTATCTATCGAAGGGACCGCTGGTGGCGGGAGTTACCTGAACAGCATCAACAATTGTGTTTTACATGATCGTGGATCATCCTTTTCATTGCCTTTGCAATTAATAAGATCTGTAATCAGCAACGGGGCACCGAATTATAAAAACATTATATCAGGTTGTAACTTTTACAATTTTAAAAGGTTTGC
>DASTZB010000227.1:0-4191 GCA_035764525.1 Chitinophagaceae bacterium
TAAACCAGCAAAGGCCAATGAAAGGGGGTACACTGTCTTTCCAGTTTGAAAAATTATAAACAGTTCTTGATCTTTTTATCCATTCATTATCGAGAAAAACATTTTTTTGAATTGCCTGTTCATATTTCCAAAGTTCTTCTACACTGCTCCACACTCCGCCGTTACCCGATGCGGCAAATGTTGGTTCTTCACCATAATCTTGTTCAAAATATTTTTTACCGTCAAACAGATAGCCATGTGAAACGCCTGATTCAGGATGGGGTCCATCAGTTATTGTAGAAGTTCTCATGCCTGCTGGCTCCATAATATTCTTTTTGATATAATCCTGCCACTTCATGCCGCTTACTTTTTCTATAATTAACGCAAGCCCATTAAAAGCCGGATTTGAATAATTGAACCTTTCTCCAGGTTCGAATTCAAGACTGTCTGCTTTTTTGATCGGCGCCCAATTCTCATCATCTTTAGCTGTTAAAAAGAATATGCTATCTCCCTGCACATTTCTAATATCAGGCAAGCCTGAAGAATGTGTAAGTAAATGATGGATCTTAATTTTTTTTGCGATCGAGCTGTCTTTAAAATCAGGAAAATACTTATAAATATCATCATCTAATGAAAGCTTATTTTCTTTTGCCAATTGCAAAATGCCGAAGGCAACAAAAGTCTTGCTGATCGAACCAACATTAAAAAGTGTATTAGTACCGATCGGTTTTTTAGTAGTAATATCTTCTATACCAAATCCTTTTTCATAAATGATCTTTCCATCTTTTGCTATCAACACTGCGCCACCGGGCTCATCGGCTTTAAATGCTGAATCAAAGATGTTATCAAGATCAGCAGAATACGAAGATGTTTTGGTATTGCAACTGTTAAGTAAGGTGATGATCACAAAAAAGAAGGCGATTCTCATAAACTTGTTTTACTGTCTAAAGTAAAACAAAAACATACCTTTTTTGGAATTTCTTTGCCAGATTTGTTTACATTAGTAACAACTTATTTTCCAAACTTACCGACCAATGTTTTTTGGTTGGCTTTGGTTACTTTGAACATTTCCGTCAACACTTTTATATCAATATCGCTTATCTTTTTAAAGTAAAGACAACCCATACTGGTTTTAAATTTTCCAAGGCTTTTCAATTGCGGGGCAAGATGTTTGAATCCGAGACAGAAATAAACTGTCATGTTTTGTTTCCTGGGAGAAAAACCGGTGACAAACCAATCACCTTCACGACCACTTTTGCCCTTATAATGAAAAGTACCAAAACCAACAATGCTGCTTCCCCACATTTTTGGCTCTTCTTTGGTTGTCTTTTTCATCAGGTCAAGAAGTGTTAGACAATCGCTCCTTATTTCTTCGTCTTTAACAGCGCCGATAAATTCTTCAACAGAAGCATTGTTCACTTGTGTTTTTAACTCAGACATAAAAAGTTTTTTTGAAGATACAAAAGTCGGGATAAATGCTTTGCTGTTTGCCGGGGAAATAAGCCGATCTTTATTCTTCATTCATATCTCCTATGCCAATAAGCTATATGATATACGGCTCCTTCGGAATATTGGCTATTGTGTTTATTATTTACCTTATTAATTTAAGAAAACGCCGTTGACACTGCAGATAGTCAAGCTTGGTTTGCATCTCATCAAAGTTTCTTGTCCTGGCCGGCTTCTCAGTTTAACTTGTAGCCGATATAATAATTATTACTAATTAAATTTTTTGCCATG
This sequence comes from Chitinophagaceae bacterium, assembly GCA_035764525.1. GTDB lineage: Bacteria > Bacteroidota > Bacteroidia > Chitinophagales > Chitinophagaceae > VBAS01. The sequence goes on from DASTZB010000227.1 coordinate 1,717, forward strand.
AAAAAGATCAATTATCAACCGGCAGTTGTCTTTACTCTTTTAATAACACTGAGCGCAGTTCTATTTTCATTTTCATTAAAGACAGCAGATGCATTAACCTCTCACAAGAGCAAGTTTGGCGGCGAGGGATTCGAAGTTTACCTGAATGACAAACTCGTTTTACAACAATACGGGGAAAAAATGAATACTGTTAAAACCCTGGAACTTGATCAAAGTGCAAGCAATGGCCAACTGGCTATCCGGTATTATCATTGTGGAAAACCGGGAAAAAGCCGTGTTGTCACCATTAAGGATGAACAAAACGTTGTTTTAAAAGAATGGAAATTCGGAGATGCAAAAGATGCTTCTGCTAAAGTATGTTGTAATGTAAAAGATATTTTTGCTTTGCCTAAATTCAAAGCAGGCAAGAAAGTAAATCTTTATTATTCTGCTTCTGAACTGCCAAATGGAAGATTGCTTGCTACACTCACTACAGTAAATAAAAGCGCTGCTCAACCATGATCAGTGATTCCTTCCAAAAAATATCGGGGCTTCATGCCCCTTTTTTATTGTCTTGTCCAGGTCTTAGTGATCGTGGCGTTCTGGCCATTTAGCGTCACTAAAAGGATTGAGTGAAATTGAATTGAAGTCATATCAACTACTGTTTCTGACTCGGGGCCAAGACCAAGAGGAGTGTAAACAAGATATTTGGTATTAACAATTTGCCATACACCGGTTTTGGTAAGTGAGCAGTTAATTTTAAATGTTCCATTTTTTGTACCACCTGTCGCGGTGTCACCGGTAAAAGTATATAGATTGTCCTTGTCGCAAGATGACCAGGTACTATAAATATCACGTTCGGTGCTACCATCGTTATTCCAATCATAAGCGACGTCGGAACTTGCTGCAGTTATTTTCCATGAACCTACAAATTGAGAATCAGCATAGCCTTGCGGATCATTATTTTTTTCGATCTTCAGATGATCATTACATGAAGAGATTAAAAAACCTGTGGTAAGTAAATATAGAATAAGGCGCCTCATATCCGATTAATGGTTAAATCAAATTTAATACAATTGTTGCCAAAAAGTAAATTCAGGAAGGGACTTAAAACTCAAAAAGCGATAACTGTGCTGTGTTTTCTTTTAGTTTTTTAAAAGATCTTACGGATCTTAACGGGTGATTCCTTTCGATATAGTAAATATCCGTTTCCTTATGTCGTGAGGCAACAACAACTTTTACTCCATTTGCGTTTTGTGTAAACATTTTATTTACGATCTCTGGTTGATTATTGTTTTGTGAAAGATGTGATAATATTAATAACTGTAAGTGCTCTGGCTTATGTTTTAGGAAAAGTTCGAGTGCCTGGTCATTTGATAAATGTCCTTTCTTGCTGCTGATGCGTCTTTTTAGATGCAATGGGTAAGAACCATTCTCCAGCATTTTCTCACAGTAGTTTGATTCAAGGAATACGGCATCACACAGTTTAAAATGTTTTATTACATGCCTGCATGCATAGCCGATATCAGTTATTACACCTACATGCACTTTATTATTTGTAATGATAAAACTATGGGGGTCGTTTGCATCGTGACTTTTAATAAAAGGGATGATCGATAATTCACCGATCGAGACAGGATTGTTATGAGTAAACGAAAATGCCAGGTTCTTTTCAATATCAACGTTGCAATTACGCAAGGTGTTAGTAGTGATATAGACAGGCAGTTTATATTTTTTCGACAGAACCGGAAGACCAGCAATATGATCGGCATGTTCGTGTGAAATAAATATTGCTTTTACAGAACTAATATCAAGCCCCAATCTTTTCATTCGTTTATCGGTTTCCCGACAGGAGAGACCTGCATCGATCAATACGGCTTCATTCTTATTACCGATATAATAACAGTTTGCGTTACTGCCTGAGTTAAGCGAGGCGATCCGGAGTGACATGGGGTAAAAGTAAGAATTATGACTACGCAAGCGCCTAAAACCATTATTTAGCCGGGGAAAAAATATTTTTTTATTGACATTTAAATTGGCCGCGGGTCGTTCATGAATTTTCCCAATGAAAAAAGGAACGGTATTGATTTTTGCTATTGGACAATCCTGAGAACTCTCATTTTTAATTTTACTTTTTTCATTGGGAAGTTCAGGATTTCAGGCTTCTTAATTTTATAAGGACTGCCTTAAAGCCTGCTCTGGATAAGGGTTTTATAGGGATGGCCGTTTGAAGACTTTCGCCAATTCATTTAGTCGTTCATGTTAATTAAAGGTTCATTTGAGTGGAGTAAGCTCAAATGAATAAGTCACTACCAATTGCTAAAAACCGATCATCATTTGCATACTTCATTGGGAAAAATGGTAACTTTTGCAATTTCTCCGAGGGAAAATGTGAATAGAAAAAGATCATAAACAATTTGGTTGAATGTAAAAAACTATATATTTGGTACCAGTTAAGAATAAACCCATTAAGAATTTAAATCCAAAAAAATCATG
>DASTZB010000228.1:0-13925 GCA_035764525.1 Chitinophagaceae bacterium
ATCTGTTGAAATGAAAACAAAAAAGCTTTTTAGCTCTTCTGAATTAATTAAAAGCTGCACCGAACCCTCTACGTTCACCAAATATGCTTCTATTTGATCCAACTCACATTCATCTGGTTTGCTCATAGCGCCGGCATGTACTACAACATCGGGTTTAATATTTCCAAAGACATCATGAATAGAAAATGGATCGGTAAAATCCATTGTAAGCCATTGAAAATTTATATCATGGGTAAAAGGCAGGCGACATTCACCTTTACCCGTTGCAATCACTGAATATTTTTTTTTGAGTAATTGTTCAACAAGATAATATCCGAGAAATCCGTTTGCGCCGGTGATAAGAATTTTCATAAAAATGCCTCCATATTAAGGAGGCTTTGTGACCCCGTCAGGATTCAAACCTGAAACCTTCTGATCCGTAGTCAGATGCTCTATTCAGTTGAGCTACGGGGCCATCCATTGTTTGGGCGGCAAAAATAAGGCAAAATGGCCTGTGTGCCAAACCTTAAGAGATTTGAATCTCAACACGTACAGAAGGCCAGGCGGAGATTAAGTCCTGAGCGCTTTTTATTGACTCATAATTCTTTCAAAAGAAAAAATTTCCGCATCCTTATTCTTTTTTCCTTTTATAAGTGAGGCAATGATCTCACCAGCCACCTGGCTAAATGTAATTCCATTGCCTCCAAATCCAAGAGCAAAAAAGCTGTTGGGCAATTTTTTATAGGTCCCGATATATGGCAACCCATCCTTTGTAGAACCGAAAATGCCCGCCCAACTAAACTCAGTCTTAAAAGGAATTGATGGAAATATCTTTTTAAAATCTTTTTGCAGCTGTTTTGTTTTTTGTGGAATGAGCTTGTCCCTCCTGATATGGGAAAAAAATTCCTCATCTCGTCCACCAATTATAATCCTATTGGCATTTGTTGATCGCAAATACAAGTAAGGTTTAGCCGTATTCCAGATGACGGCATCAGTTTTTCCAAGCTTTATTTCAGAATTTAAGGCTTCACTGGCTATGGCATAAGTGCTGGTTAGTTTCACAATCGGCTTTGAGATAAAATCCACGACTTCATAACCGGTTGCATAAACTAATTTCTTTGCAGTAATGACACACTTCTCCTGTGTTTTTAATTGAACATTAAGGCGATTATGTTTTATGGAAACAACTGGCGTCCTGTCATATACTTTTAATCCATTATCGATATTGTATTGCAGCAGGCGATGTGTTAAAAGATAAGCATCAGCGGTGGCTGCAACATCCGATAATATTCCACAAGGTGATGAAAATCTGAACTCTTTTTGAATTGCTTTTTCATCCAGCCATTTCACTTTCAATCCATATCTCTTTCTTGTCTCAAATTCTTTTTTTAAAAAAGAAATATCCTTTTTATGGGCAGCATAATAAAAGCTTTTTTTCATTTTAAAATCATTTGCCCCTGTTTTTGCTGCCAGTGCCGCAAGTTTTGTTATTGCTGAAACGCCGAGTTTATATGAACGAACCGCATTTTTTTCGCCAACCATTTCTATCAATTGATGAAGGGGCGTATCGATTTCGTATTGAAGTAATGAAGTGCTTGCACAGGTACTGCCAAGACCGATCGTTCTTGCATCAATAAGCGTACAGCCTATTCCCTCCTGGATAAGATAATGAGCAGCTATTGCACCGGAAATTCCTCCGCCCAAAACCAGCACATCTGTTTTAATATCTCTTTCAAGTTTAGGATAAGAATACGGTAGTCCGTTCTTTATTAAACTTAAAGGATAACCTGAGCTTAGTTTCATTCAGCATTGGCTTTATGAAAGATATCTTCTTAAAGTCCACGCTATAGTTTCATGCTCTTTTAGCTGGTCGGTAAGAAAATCTGAAGTTCCTATATCTCCATATTTTTCATCACAATCCTTGATATATTTTCTAAGCTGTATGATTATTGCTTCATGATCTTTTAATAACTCTTTGATCATTTCTTTTTGAGAAGGGTATTTTCCGGGAGACTCTTGTAACGAGGTCATTTGAAGAAATTCCTGCATGGTCCCTGGTGTTTTAGCTCCCAGCTTGTTGATCCTTTCCGCTATTTCATCAATCGCTTCTTCTAATATTTTATACTGCTTTTCAAAAAGCTTGTGCAATTCCATAAAGCTATTACCGGAAACATTCCAATGGAATTTTCTTGTTTTTGTATATAACAATATAGCATCAGCCAAAACTGATGACAATACACCTGTAATGCTTTTCAGGTTTTTTTCGGTTAAACCAATATTGGGCTTCATTAAGTGCTTTTTTTGAATAGATTGATTATGTGTAAAAACTTGCAACTATTATTCCAGATTACAACACCGACCGGCTTGTAAATTGAATGGCACGGTATTTTCTAACTAGTTTTCAGAACTTCAATAAATTATTTTATAACTTTTAAACCCAAAGCTTATGTTACGCTGGACAGTTATATTCTTAGTAGTAGCCATCATTGCCGCAATTTTCGGCTTTGGCGGTATCGCTTCAGGCGCAGCTTCTATAGCGAAGATCTTGTTCTTTATTTTTATTGTACTCTTTTTATTGTCTTTGATTTTTGGAAGATCAGTGACCAAATCGGATCTGTGACAAGGCAGGATTTATTATGATTTATTATTTCACAATTAAAACCTTAACGTATGACAACAGGAACCAAAGTGGTATTGGGAATCCTCGGTGCTGCAGCTGCTGGTGTGGTAATCGGGATGTTAATCGCTCCTGAAAAAGGAAGCGAAATGCGCAAGCGAGTTCAAAAAACAGCAGGAGATTGGATAGATAATCTTAGCAATCTTTTTGTAAAAGGAAAAGAAGAATTAGAAGACCTAAGTGCAACTGCAGCTGACAAAGGAAGACAAGCACGTGCTGCCGTTGAAGAGAAAGTAAACAGAATGAAAGAAAGCATCAGCTAATTTATAATAAGCAGGCCCCCGTAGGGCCTGTTTATTATTTCCCCCCAAATACTGCTGCTCATATGGAAGCACAAAATTTAAAAGAAGACGCCAAAGATGTACTTAATCATGCGAGTGATTATGCAGAGACTTTTTATAAGTTAAGTCTCCTCAGGCTGACCAAAAAAATAAGTGATATTGCGTCGGGTGTCGTAAACTCCGTTTTAATCTTTTTTATAAGCCTTTGTATATTGCTTTTTATAAGCTTCGCTGGTGCCTGGTGGCTTGGCGATGTAGTTAATAATCGTGCTGTAGGCTTTTTGTTGATAGCTGCATTTTACATACTGCTGGTATTTATTCTCATTCTTATGAGAAAAAAAGTCATTTCTCCTTTTATTAGAAACACGTTGATAAGTAAAATTTATGAAGAGAAAAATAAGGTCGTACGAGGATCTTGAAAGGGAAGAGCAATTACTTGAAGAATTATTGCATACCCAAAAACAATTGATTCAATTGGATATCCAGGTAATAAAAAATCAATTGAAACCAGCCAGCGTGGCTTTACAATTCTTTAATAAGGTTACGACGGTAGATAAGAGCAATTTATTACTCAATGAAGGAGCCAATAAAGCAATCGATTTTGTTTTGAATAAATTCATACTTGGCAGGTCAGGATGGATCACGAAATTTCTTGTTCCGATGTTCCTGAAAAATTATTCATCTCACCTTATCGGTGATAATAAAGCGAACATTGTTGAAAAAGTGTTTTCACTTTTCGGTCGTAAAAATGCCCGCCTATCGAACGGACAGGGAAATGCAACTACTTCTTCAAATACACCGGTGCCGCCGGGTAGCGAAAATTAATTATCTTACTGATGAAGTCCGTGAATGTCTGAAGTATATAAGTGATAAGCACAGAGCAATATTTTTCAAATAAATACCGTTTATGATCAATTTCAATGACCGGGTGCGGCAAATTTTGCTATTGCTCTTAATTATTCTTCTAATCTACCTTTCACTTCGGGAATTGCGATTATTTATGCCGGGTTTGCTGGGAGCCGTTACTTTGTATATCCTTAGCAGAGCCAGTTATTTTCAACTCGTTTATAGTAGAAAATGGAAAAAAGGCAGAGCAGCTTTTTTATATATAGTCTATTATTTGTTGTTGCTCGGCGTTCCAATATTTGCAGCAGTTACTTTATTAAGCCCTAAAATAAGTAGTGTGCTCAGCGATCCGACAACTGTGATAAATAATATTAAGCAAGCAGTGATGCAAATCCAGGCGAAGGCCGGGGTCTCTATCGTCACCGAAAAATCGCTTTCCAATTCGCTTGATCAAACGATCACCTTTATTCCTTCTTTACTGAATAGCACATTGAATATTGTTTCCAACCTGATTACTATGCTGTTCTTTCTTTATTACATGTTATATCATGGACGTGAAATGGAAATGGCAATGTTTAGAATAATACCATTGAAGGATGCCAACACGGCGATGCTGGCTTCTGAAACCAAAAAACTGGTAAAAGCCAATGCAATTGGAATTCCACTGATCTCTATTATACAAGGATTAACAGCTACGCTTGGCTATTTTATATTCGGCGTTGATGAATTTGCATTATGGGGATTTTTTACCGGGGTGTTTGCATTTTTCCCTGTTGTTGGCACTATGGTGGTTTGGGTACCATTGGTAATTTATATGTATATCTCCGGAGAAACGTGGAATGCAACGGGCCTTTTAATATATAGTCTTGTCGTGACCGGCAATATTGATTATATAGCCAGAATAACCATCATGAAAAAGATGGGTAATGTTCATCCGGTCATAACTGTTCTTGGTGTATTGATCGGCTTAGGTCTTTTTGGTTTCATCGGATTGATATTTGGTCCATTGCTTGTAAGCTATATCGTTGTGCTCTTCCGAATTTATATGAATGAGTTCACAACCATGCCGGATGAAAAAAAGCCGGAGGAGAGTGCTGTTGTTAGTCCAGAACCAAAAACTTAGTAAGAAAATTCTATCAGCTGCTAACTGATAAGTCGTTAACTTAATCCCTTATTTATTCTGCTAAAAACCCTCGAGGTTCGATGAGACCCATAGTCAGCATATTTTTCTTCTTCCCTGTATGGCTATCTGCACAGGATATTACCGGCGTATGGACAGGATATATAAAAACTCCTGGCAGCCAACTTGATTATGAATTGGCAATAAGTGGAGGCGGTAAAAAGTTTAGCGGTTATTCACTTATAATTTACCCCAAGAATGGCATCGAAAACGTTGGAATAAAAACAGCAAAGATCAAGCAGGGCAAAAAGGAAGTATACTTTGAAGATGGAGAACTGGTGTATGATAATTTCTCTACCCCTCCTATAAGAATGAAAATGTTTGGCAATTTATCGCTGATGATAAAAGATACGTTGATGATCCTGCAAGGACAGTTCAGCACAAGATCGTTGGATTTCAGAGATACACGGACTTATTCTGGCGAGGTCTATCTTCAAAAAACAGGTCGCCCCGTTTCTTCTAAGCTGTTGGTTACATTGGATGAAATATACTTTCCATATCATCTTTCTTTTGTCCCACCAGTTAAAAAGAAACCTGTAAAACAACCTGGCAACATCCAGAGGCAAAATAATGTTAATCCGGCCGCTGTAACGATAAAACCCAAACCAGCAACTGAAAGAAAAATTCAAAAAATAAGGGAAATATTTTTCAGCAGTGATAGTTTGCAATTGAGTTTTTATGATAATGGAACCGTAGATGGAGATACTATCAGTATGGTGTTAAACGGAAAGATCATTGCAGAAAAAATAAAACTTACTACCAACGCATTCAGGATAACAATTCCTACGAACATCAATCAAAATGATTCGCTCATGTTAGTTATGCAAGCGGAAAGCCTGGGTTTAATTCCACCAAACACAGGTTTATTAATTATTCAGGACGGAACAACCCGTTATGAAATACGGTTTGAAGGTGATATGCAAAGGAGTTCAGCGATTATGCTTAAAAGGAAAAGATAGTACTATCACTTCCAAATATTATTCAATTTTATATACTCAAATTTTTTCATTAAAGCACTATCTGCGGATCGAATACTAACCTGGCTGTATGGTTTATTGGGAAAGAAAATCTCTGTCATAACCGTTAGTCCCCCATCGGCAAATAATTCAACAGAACTTATATCTATCAGCAATGAAATATCCATCTTAGCATTATTACTGAACCGCGGCGCAAAATGTCTTGTCGCAAAATCCGCATGGAAATTTGTTTTGCCCGACTTGGTTCGGTCAATAAAATATTTGTTTTGCTTTTTATCGAATCCTAATATAAGTTCTTCGTCCAGGTTATTCGATAATACAATGGAAATATCTTTTGGACCATCTATAGAAAGATTTATTATACATGGGAAACTTAAATTTTTTATGCCTTTTGAAATATCAATTTTTTTTGCCAATGAAACATTATTGATTACAATCGGATTTGATTTTATACTTGCCAGCTCTCTAACCGGTGTGGAAACTATTTTCAATGTATTGTTTGCCTCAATGATCTTTAATTCACGTGGCATTGTCATGGCACTACGCCATGTTTCTGTGGGAACAACATTTGCATATAACCAGTTACTCATCCACCCTAAAAACAATCTGCGTTTCCCGGTATTAGACCAAGTAACTCCCGCATACTCATCAGGCCCGTAATCCAACCACATCGTTTCTGTACTCAGCGGTGAAAAACTCCTGCCGTCAAAATCACCAAGAAAATATTGTGTGGCAGATCCTTTATTAGGGCCTCCTGGATTTAAATTAACAATGAGAATCCAAACTGTTTTGCCACCATGATCCAAAGTAAATAAATCCGGGCATTCCCAAACACCGCCATGAGCACCAACATTTTCGCCAAACTCACTTTCTTTTATCCAATGTTTTAAGTTTTTGGATGAATAAAATATAATTCGATTACTGGCCGCTAAAGTCATAATCCATTTTTTACCTTTCTCAAACCACATAACCTTTGGGTCCCTGAAGTCTTTAATACCCGGGCTTTTAATTACAGGGTTATTCGCATATTTAATCCATGTCATTCCATCATCAATACTATAGGCAAGACTTTGATTTTGATAATCGCTTTTGCCTTCCGCCTCACTTTTTGGATCATGATGAGTGAAAATGGCAACTAAAGGTGACTTGCCATTTTTACCAAATCCTGAAGTATTGTGGATGTCCACAACTGCACTACCAGAAAAAATATAACCAAGACTATCAGGATAAAGAGCTATTGGCTGATGTTTCCAATGTATCATATCCTTTGATGTAGCATGTCCCCAATGCATGGGGCCCCATACTGTGCTATCCGGATAATACTGATAAAACAAATGGTAAATACCCTTGTAATACAACATCCCATTCGGATCATTCATCCATTTTTCTTTTGGTGTAAAATGAACTTGTGGCCGGTGTGGCTCATTATATATACTACCTTTCACCTGCGCATTAATATCTGCTGAATACAACTTAAAGATCGCCAATGCTAGCAGAAAATATCTAAATTGATTCATTTAAAAAGCCATTTAAAGAATTTAAAACTCCCCGACTCCCGGCTGCCTTAGTTTCCAATTCGTTTTTGCTTTTTCGTCATCGACAATATTCTTAACATCAGCCAATAATTTTTTAGCATCATAAATAACCCCATCTTTAATTGTGTACTTCACTCCGCCAACACGTATAGCTTTGTTTTGCTCATTTAATTTTATGGCACCGGTTCCGTAGAGCACCTGCAAATTTTCTAAAGGATTTACTTCAACAATTACCATATCAGCAAGCTTGCCCACTTCAACAGAACCAAGATCTCTATCGGCACCTAATGCCTGCGCTCCATATAAAGTAGCAGAACGAATTACTTCCAATGGATGAAATCCTGCTTCGCGAAGAAGTTCTAATTCCCTTATATAACCAAACCCATAAGTTTGATAAATAAACCCATTATCACTTCCCGTAGTCACTCTTCCGCCTCGGTTCTTATATTCATTTACAAAGGTCATCCACAGTTTATAATTCTCCTTCCATGCCAATTCCTGTTCTGTTCCCCAATTGAACCAATAAGAGCCGTGCGAATTGCGGCTGGGTTCATAAAATTTCCAAAGAGAAGGCAATGTATAATCCTCATGCCACTCGGCTCTTCTTGCTCTCATTAGATCTCTGCTTGCATCATAAATATTAAATGTTGGATCAAGAGTAAAATCAAGATCTAACAATTCCTTCATCACTGCATTCCATTTATCACTGTACGGCGGCGCAGCCTGTTTCCATAATTTCCCTGCTTCCTCAAAACGATTTTGTTCATTGCTGTAATTATAATTCAATGGATAATTCTGTACTGTCTTATCAGTAAACAATGCCTCAGGCAATCCATACCAATGTTCCATGGAAGTCATGCCGGCTCTTGCAGAATTCAACACGTTCCATTGCGCCACACTCATCTGGGCATGATGACAACAACTTCGCAAGCCTAATTTTTTATTTTCACGAATAGCAGCATCCATTATTTGCGGAGCGGCGCCAAAAAATTTTATTCCATCGGCGCCTTTTTTTGCATTCTCTCTCACCCATTCTATTGCCAGTTCCGGTGTACTGATCGTTTGTTTAGCGCCTTGCCCAAATGCTGTGTATGCAAAAATCCTTGGCGCTGTGATCTTATTTTCGGCGCTTAATTTTTTTTCATCAAGTACCCAATCAAGTCCATTGCCACAGCTCGGATCACGAATGGTAGTGATGCCATGTGCCATCCAAAGTTTAAAAACATATTCCGCCGGTGTGCCCTGCTCCGTACCTCCAATGTGTCCATGCATATCAATAAAACCCGGAAGCAGGAACATTCCTTCACAATTCAATTCTTTTCCCCCTTCTTTTAGTTTTGGTCTTCTTTCATTATTGATCGGCAATCCCGGGTTACCGACATTGGAAATTTGCACGATCCTGTTTTTTTCTACAACAATATCAACCGGACCAGCCGGCGGTGCCCCCGTGCTATTAATTAATGTAATGCCCCGAATAATTAATTGCGGCCATGGACCATCGCCATCTTTTACTTCCGGAGCTTTTTTTATTTGTGCTGATAAGTAAATACTGAAAAGGCTTGCTAGAAGAATGCAGGCAAATTTTCTCATGATAATAAATTTGGGAAAAGGAAATTACTGAGGATTTGGGAAATGAATTGAAAAATTATTCTTCGATCACCGCACTCCTGACATTATTAGTCATCTTCTTCCTTATACTTCCTGGGGAAATATTTTTTCATCATTGTTTTATAAGCAGCATATTTGCGAATGCTGTTAAAGTCAGGATCGATAACTATATATTCATAAAGATCATACCCTCTTTGCAAAGCCTGCTCTAAATAACGCAATGCATCCTCCGGCTTATTATTTTTGGCAAAACTCTGCGCTAAATAATAATAAGGAAGATTTTCTTTAGGATTAATAAGTATTGCTTTTTTAATATAAGCGATCGCCGAATCATATTGCCCCAGGTCATGATATGCCACGCCAAGATTCAGGTTTGCTGTAAAATAGTTTGGATCAAGCGCCAATGATCTTTTATACATAACAACTGCGGAGTCAGGATGCTGAAGATTTGCAAACACAGAACCGAGATTATAATAACCGAACGGGCTCTTGGGGTCATGCTGTATGGCCATATTATACCATCTGGCCGCTTCATCAAATTGTTCAGAAGAAAAGTATAAACGACCAAGGTTATTATACATAGTAGAATTGACCACACCTTTTTGCAATGAACGGGTGTAATAATAAATGGCTGAATCAAATTCATTTGTCTGTTTGTATACTTTCTCAAGATTTGATAATGCCTGCATATTTTCAGGATGTGCTTCAAGTAAATTTTTTAAATAATATTTTGCGCCATCATAATCCTTCTGCTCATACAATAACCTGCCAATATTACCCTGCGCTGAAGGCAAATCCTTTTTGAGTGCCATTGCTTTGGAATAATAAAACATGGCGGAATCCAGTTTTTTCATTTCATGAAAAACAAGTCCAAGGTTATTAGCTGCATAAGGATTATCAGGACTTATACTCATTACTCTTTGAAAATAGGCTGCGGCCGAATCAAATTTTCCGCCGTTGTAATAAGCAAGTCCCATATTGTTTAACACAATACTGTTATCCGGGTTGATCTCTAAACCCTTTTTATAATAATAAAAAGCAGAGTCATAATTTTTCATGTCCGTAAACATCAAACCCAATTGGTTATAGCCCCTGAAATTTTTACTATTAAGTTCAAGTGCTTTACGATAATAATAGGTGGCGGAATCGTATTGTTTTGTTTGGGCATATAATCTTCCGAGATTTATAAATGGCGCATCATAGTTTGGATCATACACGGCTGCCTGCACATAGTATGCACGTGCCGAATCAACCTGGTTTTGCTCCTGGTAGAATTGCCCGATATAATTTGACGTGATAAGTTTATCAGGATAATTTTTCAATGCTTTTTGATAATAAGCCCGGGCTGAATCAAACATTCGCATATCGGTAAAAACACGGCTGATGCCATTGTAAGCGTTAAAGAATGCCGGGTCATAAGCAAGACTTTTTCTGAAATAAGATAATGCCAGGTCAAACAGTCTTGATTCACGCAACAACCAACCCATGTTATTATTTGCAGGTGCATTTTTCGGATCAAGCAATAATGCTTTTTCATAATAAACTTTTGCAGAATCAAGTTTTCGCTGCTGGAAATAAAAATAACCGAGATCGACATACGCATCAGCCCTTGAATCATCCACGGCTAATGCCTTTTTAAAATAAACCAATGCAGAATCCTGTTTATTTTTCTTGGTAAATGCGTTGGCAATGTTCATATACGGATAACGCCATAAAGGTGCCCGCGCAGAAGCTAAACGACCAAAGTAAATAGCACTGTCCGGTTTATTATTATCCAATTGTAATGAAGCAAGTGTATTTAATATGTATGCGGCGGTAGGATCAGCCTTGTAAGCCTGCATAGCATCCTGTATTGCTAACCGAAGACCCGTTGTACTTGCTCCTTTGTCGAAATATCCCTGCGCTTTAAAGAAAAATCTTTTTGCCAGCAATTTTTTTCTGAAATTTTCATCATCCACTTCCGCGTATTCAATTGCTCGTTCCAGCATATTGCCTACTTCAGAAAAATCCTGACGGGCAACTTTTTCCATACGATCGAGACTGTTTGTTATCTCATCTGATTTGTCATCTGCATCAAGTTGCGAACGTATACGTTGAATTGAAGAAACATCCCGGCCCTCGAGGTAAAGGTTGATCTTGCTTTGTGCAAAGTTTATATATTCGGTAGCAAGGCTAAGTTTTGCATCAATTGTATAGCTGTTTGTTGGTGCCAGTTTGTATAATTGCTGGTAATATTCTTCAGCAGAATTTCCATTGCCGGTCAGGTTAAAGTCTTTCAACGCTCTGTTGAAAGAATTGTAAATTTCAAGAATGCTGGTATCTGCCATGCTAAGCCAATCGTAATTGATATTATGGTCCATTTGGATCTTAAACCCGCGACCGGCGGCTGCTCCTCCACGTTTTATCAATGAGCCGCCGCTTCCCCGTAGTTGCCCGGTTATTTTTTTTGTAAGTATCCATTTTTTCAAGAAAGCGGTATCAACTTTCGAGATCACCTTCTTTTTACTGTCATCACAACATAGAAACGGGTTTTGCTTACGATTATATTTTTCCTGTGCATAGGTGGGCACTGTTGTTGCGATATATTTTTCCAACTCATCCAATGTAACCAGGTTATCATGTGCACCTTCTGTATCTGCAAGACCTGAAAGACCATCAACAAGATAATAAGTGAATAAACCATGGCCATTACCTATGAGCGGATCTTCCAGTGATTCCTGGCCGGCACCTGTTGCAAGCATGATTATTTCGCCAGCTTGTTTTTCAGAAATAGCAGCCTGCAATTGTTGCTGACCTTCACCCCCACCCGGCAATTCGTTTGTACGACAAGCATCCATTATAAAAATCACTTCAACACCTTTACGACTTGCTTCAGCAATACGAACCTTTAAGTTATAAAGTTGAATGGTGCCGGTGATCAGGTAATTATTTTTATCACCAGCTGGATTGCAATCGTAGGTCAAATAAAAGTATTCATCCTGGTTGATGGCGTCGCCATGACCTGCGAGATAGATATATAAGCGATCTCCTGCTTTTAGATTGCGATTACGAAGCCAGCTCATTCCCTTTACCAAAAAGTTTGCAGCCTTTGCTTCTTCATTTTTTAAAAAATAAATATTGGAGTCTGGCAACTTCCCACCACCACCTGATTTTAAAAAATCACGAAAAAGTTCGGCATCGCTATCAGCAAATGAAAGTGGCCGGATAAACTTGTAAGTTGATATGCCCATGATCATGGCAAAAGTGCGGTGACTACCTGAGTCTGGCGGGTTTTGCGCAACCTGACCCGCCACATTAGTTTGAATAAGGCAGGAAAATAAAACGGATGCTAAAAATGCTGAAAGGGCTCTTGGCATAAACGATGCTAATTTACAGGTTTTCACCAAGACATCGGGTCATCAATCATCGTAAAAACCCCTTTATAGTTTATTTACTAAAAGCAATCGGCTATTGACGTAATTACTTTGCAAACAGTGGCAAACAATGGCTTAAATTGCAAAATCATTTATCCGAACTATGCTGCATAAACGAATAGCTCACCACACCAAAAGATACGTCAGTCATGTAACCAAATACCTTTATGAAAGAGATACTTTTTTTGCTACGATCTCTGTGTTTATTTTCCTGATACTGCTTGGCATGATACCTATTAACTTTTATGTGCTGAACCCGATGAAGATTGCCTTGAAGGATTTTGATTTTAATGATATCGCCTATGCAAAGCTCGAAAAAACTGCCAACGTTCCTGTGGACAAAAGAATTGTTGTTGTAAATACAGGTCATCTTGACCGGGCAGAACTCGGGTTTTTAATTGAAAAGGTTAACAGCTATAATCCAAAAGTGATTGGTCTAGATATTTTCTTTGCCGGCACCAGGGAACCTGAGAAAGATTCAATTCTAAGGGAAGCGTTTAAAAAAACAAAAAGCCTTGTAGGGGTAAGTGTCGGCGATTGGGGAGAACATGAATTTACTATTGAGAAAAATAATTTCGATGATGTGATCGCTAAACGTGGATATGCCAACCTGATCGGTGAGGAAATTGGAACTATTCGGTACTACTCTCCTTTTGAAAAGATTGGCCATGATAAATATCCCCAAATAACAACAGCCATTATAAAAGAATATGATCACGAGGCTTATGAAAAATTAGAAAAAAGACACAAGGAACAGGAGTTCATCAATTATAAGCGACGGGTTAATAATGATGTGAGGCAATACCAGATAATTGAATCAGAAGATATGATGGCGGACAATGTTGATAGCAACCTTTTGAAAAATAAGATCGTCCTGCTAGGTTATATAAATTTCGATCACAATGATGTTGAGGATAAAAAATTCACCCCGATGAATGATAAGTTTGCAGGTAAAGCAATTCCTGATATGAACGGGATTATCGTGCAGGCAAACATTATATCAATGGTATTGGATGGGGATTATATTCATAAAATGCCGAAGTGGGTGGCATGGTTAATTGCAATTGTTATTGGCTGGATACACATGTCTCTTTTTATAAGATATTATCTTGAAAGCCATATTTGGTTTCATCTTGTAGCCAAACTCGCACAGCTATTCTCGGTCATAGCTTTTGCGTATCTCGGTATCTTTATTTTCGATAAATTTGAGGTGAAATTGGACATGAAGTACACATTGTACGTCATTGCTCTCGCGGTTGATGTCATTTATTTTTACGAAGCTTTTGTAGGCTGGTTGCATCGAAAATATGGCTATCAGACAATTTTCGGCCATCACCATAATCCTCTGGAACAAGCAACACATCAAACAAACGATCATCATAAACATGAAACTACTACACATGAACCGACCACACATGAACATCATTAA
>DASTZB010000229.1:0-3671 GCA_035764525.1 Chitinophagaceae bacterium
TTATGTCTGTTGTCAATGAACGCGATGCTTCCATTAACCAGTTTATTGCCTCTTTCAATGAGGTTGAAAGTAACCTGGATTCTGTTGCTGTAAGGCAGCATATTATCTCCACAAGTACGGAGCAGAAGGGCGAGCTTAAACAGAATCAAAAAGAACACATAAATGTGCAGATTGCAGCTATCAATAACCTGATGGAACAGAACCGGAAAAAACTTGCCGACCTCAACCGCAAACTGAAAGGGTCAGCGAACAAAAATAAAGAGCTTGAAAAAATGATTGCTACCATAAATGGTCAATTGGAGCAAAAAGATGTTGAGCTTACAGCATTAAATGAAAAACTGAATGACTTGAATGCACAGGTGGCTCAATTGCAGACATCTGTGACTACGCTCACCGAAGAAAGCAATGCAAAATCACAGGCTTTACATACTGCATATTATGTGGTAGGCAAATCGGGTGAATTACAGGATGCAAAAATAATCGACCGCAAGGGCGGGCTGCTTGGTATCGGAAAAACTTCTAAGCTTACCGCAGATTTTGATAACAGTAAGTTTACCCGTATTGATTATACCCAGACAGGAACTATTGCAGTGAACAGCGAAATGAAGATGATTACCAGTCATCCATCCGATTCTTATACATTGGATAAAGATGCAAAGGATAAAAACAGGGTTAAGAATATAGTGATTACAAATCCTGAAAAATTCTGGAGCACCTCAAAATATTTAGTGGTAGTGAAAGATTGAAGTGTGTGTGTTCATTTTCGGAGAAAAATCCCTCCCGCTTATAGCAGGAGGGATTTTTTAATTATAGGATGTGTGAATAATGTAATTTATTTATAAAGTTATGTAACACTTTTCATTGCAATGATGTCCACCTTTGTAACGAGTGGCAGGATAAAATTATAAAGAATTTCAACCCACCTACGACACTCTCCCTTAACACCATCATGGATACTGTTTTAAAATTTCCATTCTACATAAAATTTGCACTGATATCCATTGGCGCTTTTGCGTTTGTTTACAGCTTATATATAGGGCAGCAAATAATTCTGCCGCTTAT
The DNA here is from genome assembly GCA_035764525.1 of Chitinophagaceae bacterium. Lineage (GTDB taxonomy): Bacteria > Bacteroidota > Bacteroidia > Chitinophagales > Chitinophagaceae > VBAS01. Next base: position 1,063 of record DASTZB010000229.1, read on the forward strand.
TTATGCAACCATCATTGCTATCCTGTTAAATCCTCTCGTCAATTTTTTAGTCCGAAAAAGGATAAACAGAATAGTTGCAATTACCGTTGCTGTTCTATCAGCAGTTTTGTTTACAGTAGCAGTGCTTTATTTTATTTCATCACAGTTGTCCATGTTCAGCGAAACGTATCCCGCACTTAAAGAAAAGTTTAATGAAACGAGTAAGCATGTCATCCAGTGGGTTTCGGACAACTTTAATATCAAAACTTCTAAAATAAATGCATGGATTAAACAAACTGAAGGTGAAGCAATCCATAACCTGGGCGGTACCATTGGCCAGACACTTTCTGTCGTCACCGGCATTGTAATCATTGTTGTTTTGCTTCCTGTTTATTTATTCATGATACTTTTTTACAGGGACTTGCTGCTTGAGTTCATTCGTAAAATTTTTAATGCTGCGCATCATGATACCGTTTTCGAAGTGCTCACCAATTCAAAAAAAATAATTCAGAGTTATTTAACCGGGCTCCTGGTTGAAGCTGCAATTGTTGGAACATTAAATTCAGTTGGGTTATTATTTCTGGGAATTGACTACGCAATTATTCTGGGCATTACCGGTGCGTTGCTCAACGTGATTCCATATATAGGTGGGATAATTGCCATCGCATTACCTATGATTATCGCGTATGTTACAAAAGGTTCTTCTGCTGCAATACTCGTGTTTGGGCTATACCTTCTTATACAATTTATTGATAATCACTTTATCATTCCGCGTATTGTAGCTTCTAAAGTAAAAATAAATGCGTTGATAGCCGTTATTGTAATACTTATTGGCGGTGCCCTGTGGGGCATTCCGGGAATGTTTCTTTCCATTCCGTTAACTGCCATTGTCAAAGTTATTTTCGATCATATCGAGCCGTTAAAGCCCTGGGGATTTTTACTTGGCAACGTTGTCCCGACAGCATCAAAACTGAAATTTAATTTTATTAAAAAGAAGAAGAAAAATTCAGAATTGAAATTTGAACAGTGAGATAAAATCCTCGATTCAAATTTTTCGCTCTTAACGAATACCTAATATCTGATTCCATCCATGAAAAAATTTAACCCTGGCATAAAAGTAAAAAGCTTTGTAACTGAAAGGTCTGTTAAGCTTACTGAAAAAACGTATGAGAGTAAAGGAAAAGCGGGCAACTTTCTTACGGAGATGGCTAATATATTCTTATTTATAACACGCACGGTGAAAGAAACTTTCTCGCGTGATTTTGAATTCAGAGAATTTTTGAATCAGTGTTTTCAAATCGGGAATAAATCACTGCCGCTTGTTTCCATTACAGGGGTCATTATGGGTGTAGTGCTCACCATCCAGTCGCGCCCCGTGCTTCTTGATTTCGGAGCTGTGAGTTTGCTTCCCGGAATGGTAACGATATCCATTATACGTGAAATGGGTCCTGTTATCATAGGATTAATATGTGCCGGAAAAATTGGTTCGGGCATAGCCGCAGAATTAGGTTCGATGAAAGTGAGCGAGCAGATAGATGCGATGGAAGTCTCATCCACGAATCCATACAGGTATTTAATTGTTACAAGAGTGTTGGCTGCAACAGTAATGATACCCATCTTGATATTATATGCTGATGCGGTTGGAATACTTGGAAGCTGGGCAGGGGCAAACATTAAAGGAGACGTGAGTTTTATTTTATTCTTCTCACAGGCATTCGGCCCCGTTGAGTTCATTGATTTTTTACCTGCCGTAGTAAAATCATTTTTTTTCGGAGCAGTGATTGGCATTGTGGGATGTTATAAAGGATATAGTGCCGGGCGTGGAACAGAGAGTGTTGGTATTGCAGCAAATTCTGCCGTTGTGCTGGCATCGCTCTTAGTGATAATAGTTGATATGATTGCTGTACAAATTACTGATATGATGTTATGATGTATATAGAAACAGAAACTTTAACTAATCCTGCTCTGAAAACAACGAGTGCCGAGAAGATTATTGAAATAAATAGCCTCAGGAAAGGTTTTGACAAACAGGAAGTGTTAAAAAATATTTCATTAAAACTTTTTAATGGAGAAAACCTGGTGGTGCTTGGTAAATCGGGCAGCGGTAAATCAGTATTGATAAAATGTATCGTCCGCTTATTGAATCCCGATGCCGGAACCATTGATGTGCTTGGGAAACAAGTTAGCTCATTAAATACAAAGGAGCTCGGAGAGTTGAGAACAAAAGTCGGATTTCTTTTTCAAAGCGGAGCGTTGTATGATTCTATGACCGTAAAACAGAACCTGGAGTTTCCATTGCGGAGAATAAAAAAGACCCTCACCCAAAAAGAAAGAGATGAAAAAGTAAATGAAGTGTTGGAAAATGTGGGATTAGCCGATGCACTGCATAAAATGCCATCGCAGCTGTCGGGCGGAATGCGCAAACGAATCAGCCTGGCCCGCACCATTATCGTAGACCCACTCATCATGTTATATGACGAACCCACAACAGGACTCGACCCTGCAACATCGGATGAAATAAGTTTGCTCATCAACGATGTACAAAAAAAATATAAAACATCTTCCATCATTATCACGCATGATATTGAATGCGCACGCTCTACAGCAAACCGTGTTATCATGTTGAGGGA
>DASTZB010000230.1:0-4741 GCA_035764525.1 Chitinophagaceae bacterium
TTAAAATATTTTTTTACCAGGATGGCTTTGTTCATGCAAAAACACTGGTGGTCGATAAGAAAATTGCTGTGATCGGCACAGCTAATATGGATCTGCGAAGTTTTGATCTGAATTTTGAAGTGAATGCAATTGTTTACGACGATGAACTCGCCATAGCACTTGCCAATGTATTTAATGCAGATATTAAAGATGCAAACTTACTGGATAGAGACACCTGGTCAAACAGATCCATCAGCACAAAATTTTTGGAAAAAATTGCACGGCTGGTATCGCCGTTACTTTAATGATGCGTGTAAACGATTAATTTCTGTTATTCATCTCCATTAATAAATACTAAACTTTCGTATTTATTTACATTGCCAATGCCATCTCGAATGTTTTTTATTTTTTGTTTATAATAAAACATACTGCAAGAGCACCCCGGCAATTGTAGCTGCTACTGTTGTTATTATACCGGGTAACATAAAACTATGATTGAGCACATATTTTCCGATCCTGGTAGTGCCGGTACGGTCAAACTGAATAGCAGTTAACAATGTTGGATAACCCGGAACAAAAAAGTGGCCATTCACTGAAGGAAAAATTCCTACAAGAAAGGCCGGTGGTAAACCAAGTGATAAACCGAGCGGCATCAAAGCTTTTGTTGTGGCTGCCTGGCTGAAAAGTAAAATACTCAGCGTGAATAATGCAATCGCAAATGACCATGGATAAGATGTAACCAGTCTGCCCAATGTACTTTCTATCACTGCTGCATTATGATCCATAAATGTGCTGCTCATCCATACAACACCAAATACTGCAATGGTTGCTTGTCCTGCAGATCCAAATAAACTTGCCTTTGTTACTTGTGAAGCTGTTGTTTTACAGAAAAGAATTATAAGTCCTGCAGCAGCCAGCATGATCATCATGATCATTGAGGGGATCTGTACTTGCCCGGATTTATTCACTGCAAAGTTTGGCATGAATCCTTCCTTATCTGAAAACACAGGTAATAGCGATGGAAAAGATCCAATTAATACTACAGCAATAACTGCTGCTGCAAAAATTGCAACTGATCTTGTTGCACCTTCTTTAAGCGTAAGAGCTGACTCCTGTGATGCATCAAGGTTCTTTGCAAATGCAGGATCTTTCATTCTTTCTAAAAATTCCGGATCCTTATCGAGTTCTTTTCCTCTTTTCCAAACAAACAAAATACCCACGATCACACCTATGATGGTTGATGGAATACAAACTAAAAGAATGTCGGCAAGCTTAGTTCCTGCAGGTGCAAGAACGGTTAACAACGCTGCTGATGCAGCAGACACCGGGCTTGCCGTAATACCCATATGTGCAGCTGTAACACTCATGCTTAAAGCTCTTTCAGGACGGATTCTTTTTTTAATTGCGACCTCCGCAATTATTGGCATGATGGAATAAGATATATGTGCTGTACCGGCAAATAGTGTAAAGAAATAAGTTACAAGAGGTCCCAGGAAAGTAATTTGTTTGGGCTTGCTCCGGAGTAATTTACCTGCAAGATTCACGAGATAATCCATACCACCTGCAGCCTGTAAGGCAGCGGCAGCTGTAACAACACTTAAGATGATCAACATTACCTCAAGAGGTGGATCAGAAGGTTGCATCTTAAATGCAAAGAGTAAGATCAGTAAGCCGATCATTCCCATCACCCCTAAACCTATTCCTGACATTCTTGCTCCAATAAAAATGCAGACTAATAAAATGGCGAGTTGTAAGAAGATCATATCATTTTAGTTTTAGTGTTGATCATTGCCACTTATTCTACCATGCTAATTGTATACGGGTTTGAAAAAATTGCGTAGTTCCATTTATATTGAATCGGTCAAGAACGCCATAGCCATACATAAACTCCAATCGGATATTCTTTGTCGCATACCAATTGACTTGTGGCGATATTCTCCAAAACTTTCCACCTCTTATTGATCCTCCATTCAGCTCACTTGTTGAAAATCGAAGCATGACATCCCATGCACCCGGGCCTCCTTTAAAGATAGGTTTCTTCACTGGTACAAAACCATAAATAGCACTTTCCTTATAATAAGGACGGGATTCACCAGTGATCGTGTAACCTGCTACAAATTCTCCCCCGTGAAAAACGGGATCACCTGTTTGCGAAGATCTGAACTTATCCCAACGATATTCTGTTCCCAGCGTCCATGGACCTGAAGTATAATATGCTTCCCATCCTAAGAATGTAGCATGGTCTGATGGGAATTTTTTAGTATCAATAAAGTATGGAGCAGCACTTGCTTCAGGCTTTGACCTAACCTGCATAGAATTATCTTCCGGTCTTCCTACATGAAAATTTGCGGCAACATGCAAGTTGGTTTGATCAGTATTTATCGGTAACCATCCGACACGGGCATCAAATTCCCAATCCTGCGTAGAGAACGATTGGCTTTTGGAAAGCCAGTCTGCGAAAATCCCGATGTTCCAAAAAATATTTTTATTTGGAAGAAAGCCAAGCCACTTTATGCCATCGGCGAGAAGAGGTATTGCATCGAGAGCCATATGTCTTTCCATGAACTCACCGGAATAACCGTTCATTACTTTAATCATGTAAATTACTGCTTTTGTACGACCCAAAAAAAAAGAACCCCATAATTCAGGAACACCTACCATGATTCCCGTTTCACGAACAAACCATGAATCGCTCACTCCATCATACATGAAACCTGCTTTCCATGTAATGGGTCTCTTGGTTTTTAATTTTCCGCTAAGTGCTATACGTGAATCACGTACTTTAAAACCAGGCACCAATTCGAGGTTAGCTGAATCCATCTGATCTTTTCCTTCTCTATTTTGAGAATATGTTGAATAGTCAACCAGGAAACCACCGCCAATTTTTAAAGTGGTAAATCGCAAGTCATAATTTAACCAGTTAATTTTTTTTCTTTTCGGGGTTGAGCTATCAATCGGCTCCATGACTTCTCCCTCCGTTCCGTCAGGAATAACTTTCTTTTTTTCTTCCTGACTAAAGGAATAGTTCGGAAACATGAATAGAACACATCCCAGCAAACATGCAACTGGAAACGTTCGGTACAGGTGGCCTCTACTTTTAATTATTAAAGGTTCAATGATTAATTTCAAAAGCTGTTAATTTATTTAAGCTCCTTCTGCCCCGTTAAAACAAGAGGATCCATTAGCTTCTTAAGTTGGGCTTCAGTCAACAGTTTTTTCTCCCTTATTAGTTCAAGAATTCCCTTACCACTTTTAAGAGCTTCTTTTGCCAGTTCTGTTGTTTTTTCATACCCGAGAACAGGATTGAGAGCTGTCACGATCCCTACTGTAGTTTCCAAATAGCGTTTCAAAACTCCCTCATTAACGGTGATCCCATCAATACAGTTTTTACGGAACAAAGGCATGAGTTTATAAAAAAGTGCTTGTGATTCAAAGAGAGCGGTAGCAACCACCGGCTCGTATGCATTTAGTTGCAGAAGACCATCTCTTGATGCTACGCTAACTGTTGCATCGTTACCTATAACTTTATAACATACCTGGTTCATTACTTCTGGCATTACAGGATTTACTTTTCCGGGCATGATGGATGAGCCCGGTTGAAGTGCAGGTAAATTAATTTCGAAAATTCCGTTGCGTGGACCGGATGTAAGGAAGATCAAATCGCTGCTGATCTTAGAGAGTGTTACAGCAAGATTTTTTATCGCAGCGGAATACATGACAAACGCCTGCATACTACTGGTGGCAGCAACCAGGTCGTGGGCCAATACCATTGGCTTACCGGTAATTTTCGCCAATTGAACTGCACATTTTTCAGCATAACCCGGAGTTGCAGTTAAACCAGTGCCAATGGCTGTAGCACCCATATTCTCTTCATATAAATAGGCTTCACTTTTACGGAGGGCTTCAATTGCACCATCGATCTGGAATCCAAAGGCGTGAAATTCCTGTCCAACAGTCATTGGCACAGCATCCTGTCCTTCGGTGCGGCCCATCTTCAGCAGGTTCTGAAATTCATCTCCTTTTTTATGAAAAGCTTGTGCAAGCAATTTCGCTTCTGCTATCACTTTGTCATTATGTAATAACAAAGCCACATGAATAGCGGTAGGGTATACATCGTTTGTTGATTGACCCATGTTGAGATCATCATGTGGTTCAATAAACTGGTATTCGCCTTTTTTCTTGCCCATCTTTTCAAGAGCGATATTTGCAAGCACTTCGCAGGAATTCATGTTGGCTGATGTACCTGCACCGCCCTGGTACATATCGGTTAAAAACTGGTCGTGATATTTTCCAGCAATTACATCCTGGCAGGCCTTCTCAATGGCATCCAGTTTTTCTTTACTCAATCTTCCTCCAACTTCGTTATTAGCTCGGGCAGCGGCCAACTTTACCATCGCATAAGCCCTTACATAATCGGGATAAAAATTTGTTTTTACTCCGCTGATCTGGAAATTTTCCAGGGCCCTCATCGTTTGTACACCATAATAGGCATCAAAAGGAACTTCCTTATCGCCCAACAGGTCGTGTTCTGTACGGGTTTTTTGTGCTTGTATGAACTGAAAGCTAATAAGCATCAGTAAGGATAATAGTTTAATGATCTTTATCTTCTTCATTTTATTTTAATTTTTAGTCTGAAATAAATAAACGGGTTACAGATTAATTGCGCCCAGCTCTTACTCCGGGCGCAATTGAATTCAAAGAAAGAGTTTTACAGAAATCAATATTTAAAGAATAATTCCTGGAGTTGCTTCTTATCTTTTGT
>DASTZB010000231.1:0-7326 GCA_035764525.1 Chitinophagaceae bacterium
GGAAACAACTAAAGTTCTTTCTTCAGCAGCTATTCATGGTAAAACTGATGATATGCTTGGATTGAAAGAGAATGTTATCACTGGTCACCCGATTCCTGCTGGTACAGGTTTGCGTGAGTTTGAAAACATGATCGTTGGCAGCAAAGAAGAATATGAATTGTTGCAGACGACGAGGGAGGCGATGACTTTTGATGAAGAAGAATAATTGAGTCTTTAGTTTTTAGTCAATAGTTCGGGGTCATGAGTCTGAAAATATCTTAAGGAGCAGGTGAAAATCTTGCTCCTTTTTTATTGAAATTGGACTATGAACTCCGAACTATCGACTATTGACTCTTAAGCCTGTTAACTGTTTCATAAAGTGACCCGAATGAGTATATTTGCCCTTAAGGCTTTGATTAACTTGCCAAAAAATTTGCATGAATAAAGGTTTACTAACTCTCAACATTCTTCTATTGGTCTGTGTAGGGGTTTTGTTTTTTCTCTTTTTTACCAGGAAGGATAGTACGACTTCAGTTACGCCTAACCGAACAGATCCTGATACTGCCTCAAAATGGCAACATACACCCGTAGCCTATTTTGATATGGATTCTATAGAGGCAAACTTTGTTTTATGGAAACAAGTTCAAGCTGAAGTTATGAAAAGAGAAGCTGGCATTAATGATACTATTAACCAAATGAAACGGAGTTTTCAATCTTATTATCAAAAATTACAGGCACAGAGTTCTAATTTATCTACCCATCAAAAAGATTCACTCGGGAATGAATTAGCACAAATGGATGCGGAGATCAAGAACAGGACTGCTGAGCTTAATCAAAACTACCAAACATACTTTATGAACAAGCAGCAGGAGATAGTAACTAAAATAAAAAACTATTGTAAAGAATTCAATAAAGACAAAAGATACTCTTACATCATTGCGAGAGAACCTGGATTGTTTTACTATACCGATACTGCCTACAATGTGACATCTGAATTATTGAAAGGATTGAATGCGTTTTATAATAAAAAGAAATAACATCGGTTGAGTTATTAACTGGTTTATACGCTCCTTTCATTCAGAAAGGAGTTTTTCTTTCTATAAACTGAATTACTTATCTTGAAAACCAAACCAACACTATGGCAGAGCAACAACCTTCTTTTAAGCAATCCCTTGGTCTTTTAGATGCAACAATGATCGTTGCAGGTTCAATGATCGGTTCAGGTATTTTTATTGTGAGCGCTGATATTACCCGCAATGTTGGATCAGCAGGTTGGCTGATCGTTGTATGGCTTCTCACAGGCTTTATGACTATCACTGCTGCGGTAAGTTATGGTGAGTTGAGTGGAATGTTTCCAAAAGCAGGGGGTCAGTATGTTTATTTAAAAGAAGCATATAATCCTTTAGCCGGATTTTTATATGGATGGAGTTTTTTTGCAGTAATACAAACCGCCACTATTGCAGCCGTTGGAGTTGCCTTTTCTAAATTTCTTGCATACCTCGTCCCGCACGTAAGTGAAGACCTGGTTGCTTTTACAATTGGCGGCCTGAAAATTTCACCGGCACAGCTGGTGTCAATTGGATTGATCGTGTTTCTTACTTTCATAAACACATTGGGAGTAAAGGGTGGCAAACTGATTCAAACAACATTTACTGTAACTAAACTGCTCAGCTTATTCGGCCTTATTATTTTTGGTTTGATCATGATGAAAGGAGATGTATGGGATGCTAACTGGGCAGATGCATGGCAGATAAGAAATCTTTCTGTAAGCGCTGATGGACAAGCAACTTTTACACCATTGATCGGAACGGCCATTCTTGGCGCCATTGCAGCGGCCATGGTTGGTTCCATCTTCAGTAGTGATGCATGGAATAATGTGACCTTTATTGCAGCCGAAATAAAAAATCCAAAACGAAATATCGGGCTGGCGCTTTTCCTCGGCACATTGATCGTTACAATTATTTACGTAACTACAAATGTGATGTACACGGCAGTATTGCCATTAAATGAAATTGCATCTGCGGAAAAAGACAGGGTAGCAGTAGCGGCTTCACAAGTCATCTTTGGGAATCTTGGAACGGTGGTGATCGCTTTAATGATCATGATCTCGACATTTGGATGTAATAATGGATTGATACTGGCAGGAGCAAGGGTTTATTATACCATGGCAAAAGATGGATTATTTTTTAAACCAGCAAGTAATCTTAACAAATTTGCCGTACCACAATGGGCTCTGTGGTTTCAATGTCTAATCGCCTGTGCATGGAGTGTGAGTGGTAAATACGGACAATTGCTGGATATGATCTCATTTGTAGTCGTGATCTTTTATGTGATGACGATCCTTGGAATTTTTATTCTTAGGAAAAAGAAACCTGATGCAGAAAGACCATATAAGTCATTTGGATATCCTGTATTACCGGCACTCTATATTATTATGGGAATTTCGTTTTGTGCTTTATTAATAGTTTATAAACCTCAGTTCACGTGGCCGGGGTTAATTATTGCATTGGCGGGTATACCTCTCTATTACCTTGCTGTAGCCACCAGGAAAAAAAGAAACGAAGGAACAGAGCTTATTGAGAAATTGCCTTGATAATTGCAGTTGTTGAAAAACCATCCAGGATCGGATTTATAACCACTTTGCCACCATTGGCAATTACTTCTTTTGCGCCGGCAATTTCATCCACTGTATAATCGCCTCCTTTTACCAAAACATCGGGTAAGATGGAAGTAATAAGTTTCAATGGCGTGTCTTCTTCAAAAATTACAACTGCATCAACCATGGATAAAGCGGCAAGTAATAAAGCTCTTGCATCCTGGTCATTTATCGGGCGGCTATCACCTTTCAATCTTTTTACAGAATCATCAGAGTTCAATCCAATAATTAAAACATCTCCTTCTTTAGCAGCTTGTGTAAGTGAAAAGATATGTCCTTTGTGCAGCAGGTCAAAAACTCCGTTGGTAAAAACAATTTTCTTTCTTTCCTTTTTCCATTGATCTGTTTTTTCAACAATGCCGGTCAATGAATAGATCTTATCGGCAATAGATGCATCAGCCATAATATCGTTAAGCTTTTTAACAAATGTATAAAGAAATATTTGCCGGGAAATAATATTGGTTTAACCCGTAATTTTATGCTAGTAGAAAATAAAACAGGATATTTAATAAATACTAAATGAAATGACAGAGTGCGAAGAATTATTTAATGATTTTAATTCCTTGAAAATTGGAGTAATCGGCGATTTGATGCTTGATACTTACATCTGGGGAAAAGTGGACAGGATATCACCCGAAGCTCCTGTGCCGATCGTTTCGTTGCATCACAAAGAACAACGAATAGGAGGGGCGGGTAATGTCGCATTGAATTGCAGTGGTCTTGGCGCAAAAGTTTTTATGCTCGGTGTTATTGGCGATGATGATGAAGCCACTCAATTGGAGCAGCTGTTAAAAGAAAATCTGATCGATACAACTGGTCTTGTAAAAAGCCTTAAGAGACCAACCACAAATAAAACGAGGATCATCAGCCGGAATCAGCAAATGCTGCGGTTTGATGCGGAGATCACTGATGATCTTAATAAAGAGGAAGAATCAGCATTATTGAAACAGATCTCCAATTTTATTGAACACGAGGACCCCAATATTTTAATATTCGAAGACTACAATAAGGGAGTACTGACAGAAAAAGTAATTGAAGCGGCAATTGCCTTATGCAGGGAATCTGGTGTAATTACTGCCGTTGATCCAAAAAGAAAGAATTTTTTCAATTATAAGAATGTAGACATTTTTAAGCCGAATATGAAAGAGGTGCAGGAAGGATTGAACCTGCTATTTGAGACAACCGATATCTACCAGCTTCGAAACATTCATGAACAACTTCAAAAACAATTACAGCATAGAGTTTCATTGATCACATTATCCGAAAAGGGAATTTTTTACCAGCAGTTACAAAATGCCGCGATCATTCCAAGCCATTTGCGGAATGTTGCCGATGTATCAGGTGCAGGTGACACGGTAATTGCGATTGCCGCCATGGTATATGCGGCAACTAAAAATGCACACCTGATGGCAGAGATCGCAAATATTGCGGGCGGATTGGTTTGTGAGGAAGTGGGAACTGTGGCTGTAGACAGGGAAAGACTTTTACGGGAATGTGAACTACTCCTCTCGTAAACCCCAAACCCTTCAAGGGGTTTTGCCAGCTCACAGATCAACTTATTTAGCTATTCATTTCTTAATCCGAAGATTTTAATTCCCCTTTCGCTGCTTTCTTCAATACCAGATTGAAGTCTATAAAAACCTCAAAGAAGATTTTTATCAATGCAAAGATGAAGATGAATACTTTCCCTGCACCGAAAGAAAGAAACATGCTGCCAAGAATTACTGTTACCTGTTGTATAAAAATTCTTCCATAAGGCTGAAACATCAGGTAACCAAGTGAAGAAGTTTTATAATCGCCGGTTAAAATAAAATCTGTAGTAAGACGAAAGGCATAGCTGACAATAAATACTCCCAGCATGATATAGGCATCATTCGTTAAAAGTGATGACCATTTGGAAAAGAAATTAAAAAAAGTTATTCCGTGTTCATCACCAATTCCAGAAACAGCGAAGAACATTCCCATTTGTACAGCAACAAACAATCCATAATGCACTAAAAAGAAAAGCATGAAAAGCCAGAATGGTTGCTTTGTAGAGGAACCACCGGTGGTTTGCCATTCATCTTTTTTTATAATTAGCCCGGTGATCAACATTTTTAATAATGTGAAACAACCGATAATAATTGTTTCAAGACAATAAACAAGAAAAACTTCTTTTGCACTCCATTTTAAAAACCAAACACCGATAACAGGGATCAGATTTGCAATGATCAGCGACCAATCGCCTTGAGTGAGTCTTTTTTTCGTAATGTCTTTCCAGGTGGTGGCCATAACAAAAGGTAAAATAACTAATTTCGGCCCTATGTCAAAATTCACAATAGCAGTACATGGTGGGGCGGGAACAATTTCAAAGAAGAGTATGACCCCGGAAAAGGAAGCGGGCTATCTCAAAGCATTAGATGATGCTATGAAGGCTGGTTTTATTATACTTGAAAAAAAAGGTGATGCATTGGATGCGGTGAAAGCTGCAGTGATAGAATTAGAGAATAATATTTTGTTCAATGCAGGAAAGGGATCTGTTTTTACAAATACAGGTACACATGAAATGGATGCATCAATAATGAATGGAAGAGATCTCTCTGCCGGAGCCGTTGCTGCGGTAAAAAATATTAGAAACCCAATTGAGCTTGCTTATGCTGTAATGAAAATAAGTGAGCATGTTTTTTTAATTGGAAAAGGTGCGGAAGAATTTGCAAAACAAAATGGAATTGCGTTTGAACCTGATGAATATTTCTATTCTGAATTCAGGTATAAACAATTACTTAAAACAAAACAGAGCAATGAGACAGCTTTAGATCATAGTGTAGATCCTGATGATAAGAAATTTGGAACGGTTGGCGCTGTTGCCTGTGATGCAAATGGAAATCTGGCTGCCGCTACAAGTACCGGCGGTATGACCAATAAGCAATTTGGTCGTGTTGGTGATAGTCCTATTATCGGCATTGGCACTTATGCAAACAATATAACATGTGCTATTAGTTGTACAGGACATGGCGAACCATTTATAAAAGCTGTGGCTGCTTATGATGTAAGTTGTTTGATTGAGTATAAGGGTTTGTCATTGGAAGAAGCAATGAATGTGGTAGTGATGGATAAATTAATGAAAATAGAAGGAGAAGGGGGAATGATCGGTGTTGATGCAAATGGAAGTGCAGCATTGATCTTTAATTCGGAAGGAATGTATCGGGGCATAAAGAGCAGTGATGGAAGAATGGAGATAGAAATTTACAAGTAATCTTGATAATCAACTGTTGTAATAATATTTGTCTAAACAAGATTTTCTTTTCAATAAAATCCAACTGTCTCTTTCACTGAATCAAATTATTTTTTCAAATTAAATCCAACACCGTCTTTCAATACCCTGCCGCCTGTCCATCTTTCCGAGGATCAGAAGCACCATAATAAACTTTCCCATGAAAAAAAATTGCCTGGTACCCGCCGAATATTCCATTGTGATTGCTTTGTATGGTATGCCCCATCCCTTTTAAAGCCCGAATGCTTTCTTCCGGAAGCCCCGATTCAAGAAAAACAGTACCTACAGTGGTAATATGGCCAGGCCGAACCGGCAATGTTCCATTATGATTAATACGTGGTGCATCACCTGCTTCCTGTAAATTCATTTTAAAGTCGATCATATTTATCAATACCTGCACTTGTCCTTGTGGCTGCATATCGCCGCCCATTACTCCAAAACTCATATAAGGTTTTCCGTCTTTTGTTACAAAAGCCGGTATGATAGTATGAAACGGCCGTTTGCCCGGCGCATAGCTGTTGATGTGATTGGGTTCTAATTCAAAGGCATAACCGCGGTTGTGCAAGGTAAAACCTAACCCATCCGGCACTTCCAGCGAGCCGAATATGCCTGCATTACTTTGAATGAACGATACCATATTGCCATCTTTATCTGCAACAGTTAAATAGACCGTATGTGAAGGCATTGCCGGACCGGGATCATATACTCCGGCTTTATTCATATCAATCAGCTTTCTTCTTTCTGCTGCATATTCTTTAGAGATCAGTTTTGCAACCGGAATAAACTGATTGGCCGGATCACCATAATACTTAGCCATATCCTCATAAGCAAGTTTTTTTGCTTCGATAAATAAATGCATGTGTTCTTTACTCCCATACCCGTATTTGGCAAGATCAAACCCCTCGAGAATATTCAATATCTGCAATACGGCTATGCCCTGGCCATTAGGTGGTAATTCCCATACATCATATCCCCGATAATTGGTACTTACTGGTTCCACCCATTCTGAATGATGATTAGCCAAATCTGTTTCTGATAAAAATCCACCATGCTCCTGTATATGTTTGGCAATGGCTTTTGCAATATCACCCTTGTAAAATGCATCACGTCCGCCTTTAATGATCTTTTCAAGCGAATTGGCCAGGTCGGGGTTTTTAAATATTTCTCCTTTAATCGGGAAACGACCGTCGGACATGAACAGTTTTTTAAAATTCGGTCTTAGTTCAATAGAATCTTTTCGGGAGATGTAAAGGATACTGTCGTTATCCGCAGCTTCCTGTGTTACGGGTACGCCTTCACGGGCATAGTTAACGGCAGGCATTAATATGTCTGACATCGGTAGCTTACCAAACCTCTCATGCAATTGAAACCAGCCATCTACACAACCGGGCACAGTAACCGATAATGGTCCTCTTGAAGGAATAGTCTTAAGATTTTT
>DASTZB010000232.1:0-2417 GCA_035764525.1 Chitinophagaceae bacterium
TTCTTCCTGCACTGCCCCTGGGGAATAACATGTCAACCACTGGCTCAGCAACATTTCTTCCCAATCCTTCAGAAGGTTCAATATGCATTCGGAAACCGGGAGCAGCATTTACCTCCAGTACAGCACCGCCATTTTCAGAAACAGGAGTTCGCAGATCAGTCGCCATTATATCAATACCACAAATATCAAGTCCGATGATCTTTGCTATTCGTTCAAACATAAAAATATTTGCCGGGTGCACTTCATCAGTTATATCAGTTGAAGTGCCACCCGTAGAAAGATTGGCAGTTGGTTTTAATAAAACCCTTTCACCTTTTTTGGGAATACTTCCTAATGTGATTCCTGCGTCATCCAGCATTTTTTGTGTAAACTGGTCAATTGTTATTTGTGTGAGCACTTTTTCATGACCATAGCCACGTCGCGGATCTTTGTTTGTTGCATCGATCAGCCATTGTATATTATGAATGCCATCACCAACAACTGAAGCAGGTGTACGCAAAGCAGCGCAAATGAATTTGTAGTTAATAACAAGACATCGAAAATCAAAACCAGTAATAAATTTCTCAACGATCACACTGCGGCTGTATTCAGCGGCAGCAGCCAACGCTTTTACCGCCACATCCCAGCTATTGATATTTGTTGTATTCCCTTTTCCATGATTGCCATCAATAGGTTTTATTACCAGCGGGTATCCATATTTTTCAACAGCTTCTTTTAATCCTTCTTCAGTTCTTATTACTGTTCCCTTTGGCACTGGTATCTCTGCCGCTTCCAGCAACATCTTTGTTTCATCTTTATTACAGGCAATATCAACAGCAATGTTTGAAGTCGTGGAAGCGATCGTGGCCCGAATGCGTTTTTGATTTACACCATAGCCCAATTGCACCAAACTTTGTTTATTCAATCGTATAAACGGAATTCCACGTTTTGCAGCTTCATCAACGATGCATGCGGTAGATGGTCCCATTCTCGTGTCTTCCCTTATCACCCTCATATTTTGGATATCTTCTGCGAGATCGTAATCTTTTCCTTCGATCAACGCTTGTGCAATGCGAACAGAAGCATGAGCCGCATATACTCCAGCATCTTCTTCCATATAACTGAACACTACATAGTACACGCCTTCCTTTTCTCCTTCAGGAGTTCGTGTTCTTCCAAAACCAGTATCCATTCCGGCCAGGGTTTGGATCTCCAATGCAATATGTTCTACTACGTGTCCCATCCATGTCCCTTCATCTACACGGTGAAAAAAGCCACCCGGCACCCCTTCACTGCAACGGTGTTCATATAACGAAGGCAATAATTTTTCTAATCTTTCCCTGAACCCCGGAATTTTATTGGTCGGCATGTTTTCTTTTTCTTCCAGGTCAAGCTTCATCTGTATCAATTTTGCCCGTCTGACACTCCAATAGTTAGGTCCTTTTAGCACTTTTATCTCAAGGATTCTCATAAATAAAATGTTGGATGTTCAATTTAGGTTTTTTTAGTTAGGTAACCAATTCACATGCCGTAGTTTTATAAGAAGACAAACTTGATTACTACTATTGAGCTTTAGTTGCTACGCTCCGTTCATCTTTCTTTTCATTACGCAGCAAATACTCGTAGTTTACCCGGCCTGAATCCACCTGAAAATAGCAAGCAGTCTTTTTTTGTTACTTTTATAGAAACAATCACAATGTCCAATAACAATCGCCGTGGTTTCCTGAAAAAGGTCGGCACATTCTCGGCAACTGCTGTTCTTTCATCAATTACCAAACCAATGTGGGCAAGAAATCTTGATGCTGCGGTAAGAGATGCGGAAGGTGTATCACCTGATGAGCTTGCAAGTGAAGAAGACTTCTGGTATTACGTCCAGCAATCATTTACATTATCTCCTTATTTAATTAATCTTAATAACGGTGGCGTCAGCCCGGCTCCAAAAGTTGTGGCGGATGCCATGAAACGTTATTATGATTACAGTAATGAAGCGCCGAGTTATTATATGTGGCGGATCCTGGATCAGGGTCGTGAACCTTTGAGAAAAAATATGGCAAAGATGGCTGGCTGTGATACAGAAGAAGTTGTTATCAATCGTAATTCATCAGAAGGGTTGGAAACGATCATTTTTGGTCTACAATTAAAAGCCGGTGATGAGATCGTTGCGACCAAACAGGATTATCCGAATATGGTGAATGCCTATAAACAGCGGGAACGTCGTGATGGAATAAAAATGGTTTGGATAAATCTTGATTTACCAAGTGAAGATGAAAATTATTTAGTGAATCAATATGTGAACGCTTTTACTTCTAAAACAAAAGTGGTACATATTACACATATCATAAATTGGAACGGGCAAATACTACCTGTAAAAAAAATAGCAGCGGAAGCTCATAAAAGAGGCATCGAAGTGATCGTTGATGGTGCTCATAGTCTTTTTC
>DASTZB010000233.1:0-3861 GCA_035764525.1 Chitinophagaceae bacterium
AATCAGAGATATACTGGTTGCTCATTTTGGTATTGATAAAACTTCTGAAAGAGGTGATGCTCCGTGGGACCAGCGTACACTGGTACATATTTTTAGTGCTATTGAAGTAGCTTGTTTGGATATCATTGGTAAAATCATCAACAGGCCGGTAGTTGATTTGTTGGGTGGTCGTCGCCGTGAGAGTGTTCCGTTTTCAGCTTATCTTTTTTATAAGTATGAGGGAGCAGGAGGTGAATTAGGTTTCAAAACAAATCCCAATGCTTTTGGTTGGGATGCTGCCCGGCAAGCAAGTGCATTGAACCCGACCGAAATAGTAGCACAGGCAAAAGCTATGTGTAATGAATTTGGGTTTCAGTCTATAAAATTGAAAGGTGGAGTTTTCGAGCCACGGCAGGAAGTGGATGCAGTATTGGCTCTTCGTAAAACATTTGGTGAAAATGTACCTATTCGTATTGATCCAAATGCACTCTGGAAAGTTGAAACGGCTATCGAATACGGTAGGGAAATGGAAGGAGTGATAGAATATTTAGAAGACCCCGTTCGTGGCCAGGAAAATATGGCGATGGTGAGAAAAGCCTTGAAGACACCATTAGCAACTAATATGTGCACTACTTCTTTTGAAGATATTCCACGAAGCATCCAGTTAGGTTCAGAAGATATTATTTTAAGTGATCATCATTTTTGGGGTGGCTTGCAGGCATCCATGACCTTAGCAAGTTTATGTCAAACTTTCGGTAGGGATTTATCTATGCATTCCAATTCTCATTTAGGAATCTCTCTGGCCGCAATGATACATTTAGGAGCAGCGATCCCAAATTTAAAATATGCTTTGGATACTCATTATCCCTGGCAATCAGATGAGATCATTATTGGCGGACGACTTAAATTTGAAGACGGGCAAGTTGCAGTACCAAATGGTGTAGGTTTGGGTGTTGAGTTGGATAGAGAAGCATTAGCAAAATTGCATCAAGACTATTTGGCTTGTGGTTTAACTAAACGCAATGACGAAATAGAAATGCAAAAAGTACAACCCGGCTGGACTTTTAAAGCAACGAGATGGTAATTCCATTTCTGAATTAAAAATATACTAACTGTCCGTATGAAGCAGACATGTATTTCTTTGAACCACATAGACACATAGGTTTTCACATAGATTTCTATGTGGTTCCAACATAAGATTGTGAATGTGGACAGTAACAAAAAATATTTTTCAAAATAAAAAAACTTTCCTGGAATTATGGAGCTATCAAAAATAAAATCATCGTTAGAAGATGGCCTTCTTTCTTTTCCCATTACAGACTTTAATGAAAAAGGGGAATTTAATCCTAATAGCTACACCGACCGGATTGAATGGTTTGTTGGTCACAATGTGTCTTCTGTTTTTGTAGCTGGCGGAACAGGAGAATTTTTTTCATTATCGGCAAACGAGTACCAGCAAATAATTACGATTGCTGCAAAAACAGTCGCCGGACGAGTGCCGGTTATTTCAAGTGTGGGCAGAAGTATTCCGGAAGCTATAACTTTTGCAAAAATGGCTGAACAGGCAGGTGTTGATGCGCTGTTACTTTTTCCACCTTACCTCACAGAGTGTCCGCAGGATGGTGTGTATGAATACGCTAAAACAATTATTCAAAATACTTCCTTGCCGGTTATTTATTATAACCGGGGAAATGGCGTTTTATCAACAGACTACATTAAAAAATTAGCAGATGCCTGTCCTAATTTAATTGGATTGAAAGATGGTACAGGCAATATGCAGGATTTGAACGATACAATTAAAACCGTTGGCAAACGACTTTCTTACATTGGTGGTGTACCCACTGCTGAAATTATTGCGGAGGCTTATTTGTCCATCGGGGTAAATACCTACTCTTCAGCAGCATTTAATTTTGTACCAGAATTAGCCAATCATTTTTATAAAAGTCTTCGTGCAGGTGACACTGCAGCAGTTGCCAAAATCACTCAACAATTTTATATTCCATTTGTACGATTGCGCAGCAAAAAGAATGGTTATGCAGTTAGTTTAATAAAAGCAGGGGCAAAAATAATTGGCAGAAGTGCCGGTAATGTCAGGCCGCCATTAACGATGCCAACGGAAGCTGAAGTGAAAGAATTGGAGAAGATAATTTCGCAAAGCAAATTATCATGACTCATCTATTGAATCAGCTTTAAAGGTGTGATAGTAACAGGTCCGAGCAAACCTGAAGGTTTCGGTTGCCATTTTGCACCTGTAAATAATCCATCTGGTCCCCGGTTTTCGGGAAGTCGTGCCGACATATTTATATTATAAGATTTCTTCCACTGCACTCCACGTTTATCAAGGTCAATTATCCGGTTTGCCATACCATTGGTGACAATCATTTGTAAAAAATTATCTGCCTTTAGTTTGGCAGATGTTATCGTAACTGAATAAGAAGGACCGATCACAGTCGCTATCTTTTTTCCATTTAATAGAATCGTTGCTGACTCTTTCACTTCACCTAAATTCAAATCCCATAGATCTGCCTTTATTGCTGGCATTTTAAAATGGGTACTGTATTCGGCCGTACCGGAAAATTCTTTTACTCCTGCTATATCAAGGTTTGTCCATGATTGTAATTTGCTTAATTGGGTTGATGATGGCAAGGAGGGTCCACCTGATAAAAACTTTAAATCCCATTTATCACCAATTGTAATTGCGTCACCACTTATTTCGGTGTAAGGAAATTGTTTTCCGGAAATCTTTGTTGCGCTTGTTTGTACAATGCAGGATTCACCAGGTTTTAATTGAAGAAAAATATCGAGAGTATAGTTATCACCTCGTCTTGTCTTAGCCACACCACTTCTTTGCATCATCGGATCGAATAAAACAGCATGTTGAAGGCTTGTATTCAACAAAACCCAATCATTAAAGGTCTCTTTGCCATCATTCGTAATAAAATAATATTCTCCACCATTGATTTTTCTCCGGATGCATTTAAGATCATGATCCGCCAAATACATTTCGTGTCTTACACCAGCCTTTGCTAAAAGATATTTTATCTCTGTGCCTTCCCAAAACATTCCTTTGCCGGTTGTGGCGTTACTGATACCAGCAGCGTTTGTTATTATAAATTGCAATTGCCGTATTAATGCATCAAATTGCTTTTGCTTACTTTCAATATCACTTAATCCAGGAACCATCGAAGGAATGCCACCCTGAAGAATTATTGTGGCTCCCTGGTTGGCAAGAGAAACTAATTTCTGCAAAGTTGTTAATGGCAAATATTTTACTCCGCTTAAAACGATAGTCTCATAATCTCCACCCGGTGCTTTTATTTTTCCATTGACAAACTGCAAAAGTTGAACTTGTTTATCACTGACCAGGTCCCAGCTATAACCCAACTCAAGCATCTCTTCTGCAGCTTTATTAAAAGTTGTGTTCTCAAAACCCTCCATTCCATCGAAATGATGCAACATACCTCTTGGCGATGGTTGATTATTCCTGTCAGCAAATGGAAAATACAGCAGCACATCATTATCAGGCTTGCCTGCCTGTAAAAAACTTTGACATCTTGCAGCATACCCATTCAATGCATTAAAATCTTTCCAGAAAGGGTTTGCAGGAGTAAAATGAACTGCCGCATAAAATAACCAGCCGGGCCATGGTTCATTTTGTGGTGAATAATTCGTTCCATGATAAAAGATATGATTCACACCGCCGAGAAAATATTTATCAAGAATGAGCTTTACATCGCCAAGCGATGAAAGAAAATGCTCGTTGAGCCATGTTGCCGATTCAGATGATGCCAATGGTTTGCCCATCACATGTGCTGACGAAGTAGCGAACTTGAATCTTGTAAGATTTGTTCCTTCCGTTTCAGGAATATCGATCGTTGCATA
>DASTZB010000234.1:0-2142 GCA_035764525.1 Chitinophagaceae bacterium
CTCTGGCTGACCTGATAACTATATTTTTCCCGACACAATTTTGACTCAAACTTATTTTAACTGATTTCTTTCTTACCTAAACCTCCTTTCAAAGAATGTCTTTTTCTGCCATCACCAGTTGCATTAATCAGTTTTTTCAAACTTCATTCTTCGGATAAAATCTGAATTTAATTTAAGCTCAGTGTTATTTTTCATTGAATAAGCAAATAGTTTTTTTACATCCGGATCCAATAATAGTTCATCAAGGATCTTATCTCCTGTATTTGACATTCTGAATTACAACCTCTGCTAATTTTTTGGTTACATAGTATCTTAATTTATTCTTTTCAATTTTTGTATCCGGATAATTTCTCAATTGTAGCAACCATGTAACATGATTGTTCCCGGATCTGCTTTTTAAGTCAGGGTTTAATAAATACTCTTCATAGTAGCGGTAATAAGAGATAATAATTTCTGAAAGGGAGAAAGTTCTATTCTTGCCAAGGCTCTCCAATAATCCATTAGCGGACTGCGAAAAGTTATTCTGGTTCCAATCCGTTGACATATTGGAGGAATCAATATTATACGATTCCCCTGGCCTATTGAAGGAACCAGGACTATTATACGACGAAGTCTTCCGTTCTGCCATAACTTAATAGTTAAGGAAAGAAAAATTGAACTAATTGAGAGAGTATATCGTAGGAATGCGGAAGAGAAACTATTCTAAATTACGAAACGGCAACATCCATACAATACCTCAAAAGTGGTACTATATTTTACCCCAAATACCTCTTCAACAAACCCAGAAACAAATTGTTTTGATCCGACTAACCTTCCCTCTTGTTCTAAAAGTTCTTTTTTGCCCGTATGTCTTGGAGGATGCCCCAAGAAGCATTTAGACAAGGATCAAAAGGCTTTGGATGAACAAAGCCTTTATTGGAGAAATAATCTCGCTGACAAAGTCCTAACATATACCAGGTATAAGAATTATGAAAAAATATTGCTGGATGAATCAGATCAATTCAGAAATGGTTATACCGAACCAGTGCGCACATAATTGATACAAAATTTATCGACTATTCTTAAGTCTTATATGAAATTGTTTAACCAAATAAAACGTAGGCCATATGTTTATTGATTCCATTGATAAAATCAAAGTTGTTGCACAGTTGATAATATCAAAAGCAGGGATCCTGACTTAGTAAAGGAATATGATGAAAAGAAAGTGAAACCCGCACGAGGACTTCATAATATTTATTTCACGACTCAATTCTGACACACATTGTCTATCCGCAATTGATATTCAAACACAGTTGTAAACCGGTCTCAGGCACATACTAATCATTTATTTCACGACACAATTCTGACACACATCGCTTATCATAGAAGTTAAATCATATTGGAGCCAACGTACAAGTATTTGCGATGGCAGGATAATCATTGACCGTCCAGCCAGAACAAATGCCTTATTGAAAATATTTTGTTGAAGATAACATTTGCAGCTTAATTATTAACGTCAAGCCCGAACTGAAGTTTAGTAAAGATCTGCTGCCGATTGCTCTTCCGTCAAGCCCTGCTTTTGCAAATACTCATCATGTTGTGCGTTCGGTTTTCTTGTCAAGTTATCGCACTGTTGATGAATTATAAACCTTTCCATCTTTTATAATTGTCTTGCTTGAAAGAAAATTTTTGTAGTTGTCAAATGGATTATTGTCATAAATAATGAGGTCAGCTTTTTTACCTTTTTCAATAGATCCATATTTATTCTCCATTCCTAATGCTGTTGCTCCGTTAATGGTTGATATTTGAAGAATTGCTGGAATTGAAAAACCATATTCGTATAATAAAAGTTGCTCAGACAAGGCTGCTTTTCCTCCATTTGAACAATCCGTACCTATTCTTATTTTAATTCCTTTATCATAAACACGTTTTGCCAAAAACATAAATGCCTTAAAGTTATCAGCATTACGCTTTGTTCGTTCTAAGCTCCAATTTAAATCAGGCTTATTGTCGGGATTTGAAAAATAAGATAACCCAAATTTTTCAGCAAATAAATGAATGGTTGTTGAAAAGTTTGCATGATGTTTGGCAAGTTCATCAACTAGCGAATCAAAAGCAGGTAATTTGTTATCTACCGTAAACCTGGCTTCATTCATATCCCCG
>DASTZB010000235.1:0-49276 GCA_035764525.1 Chitinophagaceae bacterium
GAGATCATGCAAATACCACGGGAGGATTTTCACAAAATGATCTTTGGAGATCTTAGCATAGCAGCCAAATTCATTCGCATTATTACAAAGAATGTAAAAGATAAAGAAGAAAGACTGCTCAATCTTGCTTATAGCTCTTTACGCAAACGTGTTGCAAAGGCGCTTGTTGATATACAGGAGAAATTTAATACCGGCGGCCAGAATAAGCCTATTGAAATATCAAGAGAGGACATTGCTCACTATGTAGGAACTGCAACCGAATCTTTGATACGAACGCTGAGTGACTTTAAAGCAGAAAAACTTATTGAAATAAGAGAAGGAAAGATCCAGATCGCAAATCTTGATAAGCTAAAGAATCTTTTATATTAATTAAATCAAAAGGTTCCTGAAAATCAGGAACCTTCTTTGCATCAAGGAAACTATTTTTATCTTATTATGTTTCGTTACTCACTCTTTTTCTTTTCTTAGATCCATACTCCGGTTAATGGTAAATCCAAACGCAAAGTTTCCATCTTTAATATACCCTGTATTTCTTGCCAGTTGATCAATGCTGGATGAATTTAATGTATTGCCCACATAAAACTGAAACAGGTGGCCACCGGTATTAAGCTCTATTCCCAGTGATAAGAGATCCGGGCTGTAGTTTGTAATGGCTCCGCTTTTATCAATAATATTTTTATACATATTCAGCTGGCGGGTGTATTCCATTGTTACATTCATTTTGGGTTTTGCTTTCCATTTACCCGCAACACCAATGGAATAAACAAAATTGCTATTGTTGATACCATAAGGCACACTATTCAGGTAAACAAGAGAAGGAACCAGTTCCAAAGAAATCTTGTCTGACATTTTCCGGGCTATTAACAGTTGGTGGAGATAAGACCATTTGTCCCATTGGGACCCGGTTTCTTTATCCTGAGCAAAATCTACATTGGCAAGAGAATACCAGGTAACACTGACAGGTATATCTTTCATTCCAGTTTGCTGACGGGTAATTCTGAATTTTGCCCAACCTTCATATCTTGATCTTCCTGCTAATGCAAAACCAAGGTTTGCATAATCAGTAATAGAATAATCGAAAGACAGGTATGTTTGAGCCACGCCGGAATTTAATCCGAGAAACTGGGCCAGGTTATCTTCTGTACTTTGATCTTTATTCCATAAATAACTGAAGTGGTGAGAAACCATGAATTGTAGTATACCTTCCTGAACGATTTCAGTGCTTTGAAGATTGATGATCTTGGTCGAATTAAAAGTAGCACGGGCATATTTTGGTTTTGGCACTTCTTTCTCGGCAGGCAAACTATCCTGCGCCATGGTAACAAACCAGCAACTTAAACCTGCAACCAAAAGCAATAAATTCTTTTTCATATTTCCAGTTTTATAATAATTGAAAAGGTTTTCATATCAAATCTTATTTAGGCATTCCCTGGTTGATCCATGCAAGGAAGGTATTAGTCACGCAGGTTGACAGGCTGATAGGGCCGCCCGGATGACCCGTTGCACCGCCACTGTTCATCATGGCTAACAGGGTGCTTTGTTTCTCTACCATTTTATTGTAATCCAGGACGGGAGCAATACCACCATGACAAGCTCCACCCTTGCACGTAGTGTTATAAATAGGCACTATGTCTTTTGTATAAGTGACTACGGTTGGCACAGTGCAGCCCGACCCATCATCAAAAGGTGCACCTTGCGCTACCCATTCTTTGATAATTGCTTTTTCATTAGGGTTAAAGTCAATACTACCTCCACCAGGGTGTGAACCGCCATTTACCCATGGACCAAAATGTGACAATGCCCTGGACGAAATGGCATCATAAAAGATTGTGTCTTTACAGGAGAATCTGACCTGGCCAGTGGTACAATTATTATGGCAACCGCATGCCCCGGCAGTAACAATGGGTACTACCTCTTGTCTGAATGATACCCTGGGAACAGCTTGTATATCTTCATTATTCTTGTAACACGATGGCAATAAATAAATCATCATTGAACTTGCCATTGCTGCTATGATTAAACTTTTTTTCATATTCTGAATTTTTTGAATGAGCTGATAGAGTTAGCGTTTGATAATAAAGTTTCCTGATTTGGCATATTTGAAAATGCCAGTATTGGTTTTACCGTATTTCCATACATCCGGAATGTTGGGATCAGCAAAATACCATGCTTTGATCAGCGCAACTTCGGAAGGTTTCAATCCCCCGTCCTGGTAAGCCATTGACCCGTTGACAGCGTTAACAGTTCCCGTTTGAGGATTGAGGAATAAAAGTGTTGAGTCAATTCTCCTGATAAAACAATCGTTGCTATTCAGGGGATCTGATTTGGAATAATATTGCACTCCTCCGGGACTTGTATATACAACTGAGGAATTACTCCTTATATTTTTGGGAATGTATACGTCCATGAGAACATCATCATAGCTGCCTAACGGACCTCTTCGTGAAGCAGTGGCCCATGGAGTAGTAAACGTTTTTAAAATGCGGAAGGAAGCTTTATTTATTGTATCAGCATAATATGTCTTTACACTGTCTTTATAATCTTTCCATATCTGATCGAGCTTGGTTTTATTGATCAACTGGCATAAACGATTCGGAGCGCCGGTGCTGGCATCATAAATATAAAAGGAAGCAGTATCTGATACAGAGATGCTATACCTTGTTCCCAATATTCCTTTTTCAGCCCATGACCCTGCTACGGTTGCCTGGTTATGGCAATTTGCAGATCCGCAACCGTTATTGATCAATCGAATGGCCGCCGGCCTGAAATCAGCCAGGTTTGGATTTTCTTTGGCACCGTTTCTTATCCAGTTATAAATAATTGCTTTGTCTTGGGTGATCATTTCGTGGTTGCTGTTCACAGGAGGCATTGCTTTGTTGAAATCATTAGTAGTGATCATTTCCCATAATTTACTCTGCTCAGGATTTCCAGCTACTACAAGTTTCATCACATCACTATATGTATCAAATTTTGGTTTGATAGGACCACCATGACAATTCGAGGTAGCACAATACTCATGAAGAATTGTTTGTACTCCTCTCATCTTTATTATATCATTCGTTGCGGGTGTCGCATCTGCAGTTGCAATTTTAAATTCGCCTGGGAAAGCTGCATAAATTGAAGAATCGGGTGTGCTTGGATAAGAACGGTCCAGGTGCTGAATATTATCACCCACTTTGGTACATTGAAATAACGAAGTCGTGAGCAGTAGAACACCCAAAAAGATGGTAGCAGCCTTGATAATTGAAACCTTTTTCATAATGAACTGGTTTGTGTTAAGAATTTATTGAACCCATTGATTTCAAAAATAGTTAGACAATAACTGGCATTATCATGACGATAAGTTATGAGCAACATGACAAAACTCATCTTTCGTCTTAATCTATGTCATTAATTGTTCGGAATACGAATTATTGCATGCTAATAATCAGAAGTAGTCCTCAAACACTTTTATTGTGTTTTAAAAAAATCAACAACCCTTTTTATAATTATTGACAAAAGCAGGTAAAAAAATTTTGTTGATACGATATATAAAACGCGAATAGCTAAGTTAATTATTCTTTGTCAAAAAAAACATACTTATCTATTACAAAATAATTTCCGTGTTGATAATTGTCATACAAGAATGTGATACGAATCACGTTGAATAGCTTCATTAATCATCTCTTAAAATTTTATTGGATTATAGCTTGCGTCGGTTAAATAAAAGTTCTTTTGCATAAGCCAGATAACAATATTTATAATTTAAAATAACCTATTATGAAACTCGTTAAAAACACATACTTCTGGATTTTAGCTATCCTGCTCGGTGGTTATGCTTACATGGCTAGTTGTACACGTCAAGATTCGCTCATAGTTCCTATTGAAACCAGTAAACCTTTCACTGCTACCCGTGGCGATGCCGTACTTCTTCCTGGCAATATGACTGCGGGTAATACCAATGAATGGAAACTCGATAAGGTTCACTCCAGTGTTTTGTGGTCTACCAATTATGTCGGTGCAGCAGGGTTACTAACCGGCCGTTTCAATCAGTTTGGAATGCATGATGTAACAGATGCCAAAGCGATAAGTTATGTAACCGCTGGCCAGCCACTATTAGATAGTTCCTGGGCCTTTTATGAAAATGATCCGGCAAAATCATATTTTAATGGTTATGTTCAAATAAATACTTCAAATACGGGAGAACCTGGACGTGATGCTGGCTGCAATATATCCGGAATGGGCACCATTGCAATTGTTTCGGGTACTCAAAATCTCGCTTATCCTAATCTTGCTAAAATTAAGACAACTCAAATAAAATTTGATCCTGCAAGCAATGGATATATAGTAACACTTAATCTTACTTACCAGGGAAAGTTAACAACTCCACTTACTAAATCTATGATCGGAACGCTTAAATATGTTCCAAAAGCAAGAGTTCAATTTGGTACTGCTGCAGCTTATGATGTATTCGGCCTTCAATTAAAATTCCAATTCAATTGCAGGGACTTCGGAATCATCAGCACCAGCATTGCAGACAAAATAGACATTGAATGCAACATGAACTTTAATAATAAATAATAGTTAATCATTAAAGACAACAATAATGAAAAATTTATTAAAATATACAGGTTTGCTTCTCCTTGTAATAATTGGTTTATCCGGTTGCTATAAAGATGTAGTCATCCCTCAGCTGGCTTCTGATCCCGATGGTCCTCCACAACCCGTAAGTTTTAAAACTGAACTGGCACCATTGTTCAACACCAAGTGTACTGATGCAGGATGTCATGTAAACGGATCTCATAAGCCTTATATGACTATTGATGTATCATACTCACAAATAGTAAATGGTGGTTATGTAAATACTGCTTTACCAAAAGAAAGTACTTTATATAAAATGGTGAATGGTGAGATGTCCCAGTATATTCCTTCAAGCGCAGATAAACAAAAAGTGTATGACTGGATAAGAAATGGGGCTCCGAATAATTAATGATTCTAAAACTTACTACAATGAAAGTAAAAATATATAATGCGAAAATCCGGCTTGCACTAACTGCTGTCCTCGTGGTATTTCTTTTATTGCCAGGCAGTAAGACATTTGCACAGGACGACAGTTCAAATACAAAAACGGAAACTCCCTCTATACAAAAACCCAAGCCCGTTAAAAACACTTTCCAAAGTGTTTGGATAATCGATAACCAAACGGTGATGGTACCTATAAAAGGAACATTTGAAATGGATATTAACCACAGGTTTGGTTTGTGGAATAAAGGCTATGAGGACTTTTGGGGATTTTTTGCACCGGCTAACATTAGGCTGGGGGTGTCTTATGCACCAATTAAAAAATTGAATGTCGGTATTGGTGTTACAAAGACGACTGCCGCCAATGTGCCTTATGCCAAAACGCCTTCCACCGTTGCCGGGCCCATGTGGGATGGCAGTATAAAATACTCTATCGTTACACAAACCAAAGGAATATCGCCGGTAAGTGTTACTTATTACGGTAATATGGGGTTTAATACCAAGAGCGATACCAGTCATGAAATTTACCTGAATACGAGTGATCGGTTGACCTTTTTTAACCAGATCCTAGTTGCTAGAAAAATATCAAACAAACTATCTGTGCAGCTTGGAGCAAGCCTTTCACATCAGAACCTCGTGAATGGATATTTTGTGAAGAATGACAGCGCCAGTTTAAAAGCAGAAGCGGAAATGGAACATGATCATTTCGCGATATCTTTTTCAGCGCGGTATAAGATGACCGACGTTACTTCTCTGATAATGAATTATGATCAGCCTATAACAACACATACAAAGAATAATCCGAATCCTAATTTTTCTTTCGGACTCGAATTCAATACAAGCAGTCACTCTTTTCAGTTATTCTTTACCAATTATTATTTTTTAGTACCGCAAATCAATAATTTGTTTAACACGAATGATCCTTTAAATCATAATACTAAAGAAAATGGAAGCGGTCCATGGAGTCCAGAGTTCCTGATCGGATTTAATATTACCAGGTTATGGAATTACTAAGATGGATCTATAGTTAGCTTGTTTGAAAGCCCCTGATAAATGATGATCCGGGGCTTTTTTAAATTTGAAGAATGAAACTTTTTTCAATATATGTCATCTCAATATTAGTCTTTGCTTCCTGCAGTAGTAACCCTGTGCAGCAACACGAAGAAAAAAACACTTCCTCCTCAGGTCTGCAGGTACAGACAAAGCCTCCCTCTGATTTCAGGGACACGATGCAAATTGATTTTCCTACAGCAGTATTTTATCATCCTGATTCGTTACAGCTTGAAAAAATAAAAGCTCTGACTGATTCGGCAATATTCGATGCAACCATGCATGAGTATTTTTTTCAAATGAGAAATGCACGAATGTCAATTATACGGGATTGGCCTCAATTGAAAATTGTGGAAGCACGAAATGTTAGATTCCTTCTATTCAGGGGCGAAATCAACGATTCGACTTTGATAGATTTAAATACCAAAAATGATTCGCATGGTTTATTTCTTTTTCAACCTGGCAAAAAACCTCGCTTCGCAGATATGATGAACATTGATTCAGAACTCAGTTTTTATTTTAAGAAATAGCTAAGGCTTCCATTGCATTTCCAAATACATGATGACAAAAGGGAATCTTTTCTGAAATTAATTACCTACATTCAAATAAAAAGTAATAATCAGGAGAATGGAGAAGATTAAAAGCCGACGTATCATTTTTGTTTTACTGTTATTTACACTCGTCAGCTTTATTCCTCTTCGCTCATTAAAGTTCGAGTTTAATATTGAAAAACTCTTTCCCCAAGATGATGATGACCACGCATTCTTCCAGGAATTTCAGCAACAGTTTCATTCGGAAAAAGATGATGAATTTATATTAATAGGCCTAAAAAATAATGAGGGTATCTTTAAACAGGATTTCCTTGAAAAAACTGATAGCCTTACACGCTTTATCACAAAACTGGATCATATTCACAAGGTTTATTCACTTACTTCTACCAATCTTATCTACTTCAAAAATGAGGAAATAAATGCAAGACCGCTTATTCGTATTTCCAGACCCGAATTATATACGGCAGACTCCGCTTATTTATTTGAATCGAAAGAATATAGGGATCTCCTAATTTCCAGGGATGGAAAATCTATTGCGATTGCTGCGTTCAATACGCAATTCTTAACTGATCATCAAAAGGATTTTATTCTTAATAATATTAGTAAGAAAATTGAAGAATTGAAGTTTGATGAATTTCATTTGACTGCGAAAATCCGCGTTGAAAGGATTTATGTGAAAGAGATTGAAAAAAATTTGAAAAAGTACCTCCTCATTTCCCTTACGCTGATCAGCATTGTTCTTTTTATTTTATTTAAATCTTTCAAAACTATTATAATCTTGCTGCTGACCATCGGAGTTTCCATTGGCTGGACATTGTCGTTCATAGCCCTAACAGGACATTCGCTTGATATTATATCCAGTCTGCTACCTCCAATTCTTGCTGCTATCTGTATGTCTGACATTATTCATCTTTCCACACATTATATCGAAAACCTGCGAAGCGGATTGCCCAAACAGGAAGCCTTGAAAAAAACTTATCAGGAGATCGGTCTGGCCACATTTTATACCTGTTGTACGGTTGCCACAGGTTTCTTTACTCTCGGAATTACGGATATTATTCCCATCCGGAATTTCGGATTCTTTGCCGGCATAGGTCTATTTATATCTTTTGGGATAACTATGTTTTCGCTGTACGCTTATTATACCCTGTCACCGGCACCCAAAGTAGTGTATGAAAAAGCAGCCGAACATCGCTGGAGTAATTTTCTGGCTTACTCTTTTAGAAATATGATTAGATATAAATACTCGCTACTGGGATTCTTTGCTGTTATTGCAATAGTATCAGTTTATTTTATCAATAAAATAGAAATCAATTCCAGCTTGCTGCAGGAAATTCCGAAAAACAATGCGGTACTTGATGACTATAAGTTCATGGAAACTGATTTTGCCGGTACCCGTCCTTTTGAATTGGAATTAACATCTACTGATAAGACAAGTTCGTTTTTCGATTTGCAAAAAATGAAGCAGGTTGAGGAAATTGAAACATATTTGAAAGACAGTTGTGGTATCGGTAATATCATTTCTCCTTTATCCTTATTTCGTGGCGCCAGCAAGGCATTTCATGGTGGCGATAATGCTTATTTTCAATTACCCGAAACCCGAGAGCAGGTAGACCGCTTCTATGAAGCCATTCTGCAAACTGAACATGCTGAAGAAATGCAGCATTATTTAAGTGAGGATGGAATACTGCTCCGTGTCAGCGGCCGCATGCCAAACGTGGATATAAATAAGTTTAAAAAGATTGAGAATAAATTCAGTAATTATTTTGCCCAAAAAAAATATGGAAAATCATTTTCTTTTCACTTTACAGGTTCTGCCATGTTGCTTGATAAAGCCACATATTCTTTAACTAATAATCTTTTTACCGGAATTATAATTGATGCTGTGATTATTTCACTTATTGCTCTTCTCCTGCTGCATTCTTGGCGGATTATCCTGATTGTATTAATACCGAATGTTATCCCTCTTTTGATAATGGGTGCATTTATGGGTCTGCTGCATATAAACCTAAAAGCGGATACATCAGTGATATTTGCCATTGCGTTTGGTATAGCTGTTGACGATACAATCCATTTCATGAGCCGGCTCCGGATTGAGCTGTTGAAAGGGTTATCATTACCCTATGCAGTCAAGCGAACATATATTTCTACCGGGAAGGCAATTATTATAACCGGAATGGTACTGCTTTCCGGATTCATGACTTTATTGTCATCCAGTTTCGGGGGTACATTTTATGTGGGTTTGCTGATCAGTTTGTGCTTATTCAGTGCCATGGTTATGGAGCTGACATTGACACCAGTGCTGATATTGCTATTTTATAAAAAGGACTGAAAAAGCAATTGGGAGAATCAGTTTTTCTGATTCTGTTATTAAATACTTCACAAAAACTGACACGTAGTCACAATCTGACGGTTCTCTCTTTTTCAAACGAGTGAAGGCAAGGATGATATGCCAATATTTAAAAGTAAATTCCCGATACTGATGAAAGGTAGAAGGTTACTCACTATATAAGGCTTTTTTAAAAAATAACTCATCAGATCCCTATTCAAAAAACGCAGGTCTAAATTAGACGTGCGTTTTTTTTTGCTATATTTATTCAAATACCTGAAGCAAGATCAATGTTTCTTTCATGTTTGATCATAATCATATTAGGAATTGATTATGATACTGAGGTCGGATTTAATCGGAATGTACCTTACACGCCGTAACTTAACAAATGACCAATATGGAACAAAATCAAAACACTACGTACCGCAAAAAATTTTTCTTATGGGGATTGGGAATTATTTCCTCAATAACTGCACTTAGACTGATACTCCCGAAAAAGAAAAAATCTACACTGGTAAAAATGCTTTCTCAAGATGGAAAGCTTGTTGAAGTTGATATCACTAAGATTAAAAAAACAGGTGAAAAAGTCTCTGACAAGGAGATCAGCACCTGGGTAAAAAATAAACCAACGTTTTAATATACAACAATGGAAAAAAAAGATACTTCAAGAAGAGATTTTTTGATCACCGGCCTGTTGGCAAGCGTAGCGGCGGGCTGTTCAGATAAAAATCCATTTACCACCGATGCTGACCAGCATGTAACACCTTCCGGCGAAAAAGTAAAATTGCTTTCTGCAGATGGAGAGATCATAGAAATAGATAAAGCTTTTTTAAAACCGGTTCCTGATTTACCGCAAGTATCAAACAGCGAAGCAAGAAGAGGAATTGCAGGGAAAAAATTCGTAATGGTAATAGATCTTTCCCGTTGCAAAAACTTAAAAAAATGTCAGTCCGCCTGTAATCATGCTCACTTTGTAGAGGATGCACAAAACTGGATAAAAGTATACCCCATGCAGGATGCTGAGCATTCAGCGCCGTACTGGCAACCTACTACCTGCATGCACTGTGACGAACCACCTTGCGTAAAAGTTTGCCCGGTTGATGCAACATTTAAAAGACAGGACGGAATCGTTTTAATTGACAGTGATCGTTGCATTGGCTGTCGTTTTTGTATGGCTGCTTGTCCATATTCTACAAGAGTATTTAATTGGGAGGAACCCGTGTTGCCGGTTGAAGTGGAACACAAACATTACTCCTGCGAAACAAGTGTTCCTCAAAAGAAAGGAACAGTAGGTAAGTGTGATTTCTGCCCCGATATGGCACGGAAAGGTGAGTTGCCTCACTGTGTATCTGCCTGTCCTAATGGAGTGTTTTCTTTTGGTGACATGTATGAAGATACTGTAACAAATGGCACTGAAACTTTTCGTTTCAGCGATTTGATCCGTGATAAAGCTGGTTATCGATTAATGGAAGATCTCGGTACTAAACCAAGCGTGTACTATCTGCCACCGGTAAATAGAAATTTCAAATTTGAAGAGGGTCTGAAAACTGAAGAAGAAGCTAAATCTAAATCATAAAACTTTTAATTGTGGAAAATAAAAACATATTTGCAGCTGATAAAGTTATCCATGACCTTTTGCCACAAAAATTCGGACTTAGGGGAAAGATATGGACAGCCACTTTGGTCATTATATGTCTCATTGGAGCCTATGCATATTTCCTGCAATTAAAAAATGGTTTAGTAGTAACCAATATGGGGGATTATGCTTCATGGGGTATTTATATTTCTAATTTTGTATTCTTTGTTGCCATTAGCCTCGTGGGATCATTGATCACAGCTATTTTCCGATTGACTGATGTTAAGTGGCGTACTCCATTGACAAGGATTTCTGAAATGATTGCTGTCTCAGCTATCACGTTTGCATCATTGATCATTATTGTTGATATGGGACGACCCGAAAGGCTGGTTAACTTATTTGCACATGGCCGGCTCCAATCACCAATCATGTGGGATGTGATAGTGATCGGAACTTATTTCTGCATCAGTCTTTTTTTGTTATACATCACTTTGCTTCCGGATATCCGGATTATGATTAAAGCAAAAGAAATGGTGGGCAAACCATTTGCAAAACTCTACAAGTGGCTTGGATCATTTTGGAAGGGAACAGAGGCACAGGAAAAAATAAGGAACAGGTCGATCACTATACTTTGTATTGTCATCATTCCTGTAGCATTTTGCATACACACGGTTACTTCCTGGCTATTTGCAACTACCTACAGACCGGGATGGGACAGTACAAACTTTGGTGCCTACTTTGTTTCAGGTGCTTTCCTCGTTGGCGCAGGCGGAGTAGTAGTAGCTATGTATGTTTTTCGTAAAGTTTATAAACTCGAACAATATATTACCGATATGCATTTTGAAAAAATGGGAAGGATATTAGTGCTGTTGGCTCTTTTATATCTCTATTTTAACGTGAATGAATACCTGGTACCCGCATTCAAAATGAAAAAGCCTGAAGAAACTCACTTAACTGAATTATTCGCCGGCGAGTTTGCTCTCCTGTTCTGGTTTGCCATTCTCGTAGGTATGATTATTCCGATCATTATTATTCTGTTTAAGAAAGGTAGAAGGCCGCTACCAATGTTTATTGCTGGAGTAATGGTAGTCGTCGGCGCATGGTTTAAACGTTATCTTATAGTAACTCCCACACTGCTTCACCCTTTTTTACCAATGCATGATGCTCCCGAAAAGTACAAACATTACTTCCCAAGTTGGGAAGAGTGGGCTATAGCGATGGGTTCATTAGCAGGCGCCTTACTTATCATTACTTTACTGGCAAGGATATTTCCTGTTATATCAATTTATAAAACATTAACTGACGAAAATGAAACTGCTCAAAAATAAATCAGGGCTTATCTTACTGAAACTATTGTTGGCCGTTATAATTTGTGATGCCCAGGATTCTACCAATGGAAAAAAAGAGTTGCAATTAAATGTCACTTATTATTTGCCACAAAATAATGTTCCTTACCTGCTTGTAACCACAAAAACAAAAGTAGAAAGAAAATTTGTCGGGGTAAAAGATCTCAAAGTAAACGTTTACCTGAATTCAACTTCAGATTCTAACCTAATCCAATCTTTTCAATCCAATGCAACAGGAGAAGAAAGAATATATATACCACCCTCTTTCAAAGGAGTTTGGGACGCATCTCCTTCGTTTAGATTTATTGCTGTTGCCGCCGCCAATCAAGAATTTGATGAAACAAAAAGCGAAGTACAGGTAAACAAAGCAAAAATTCAAATTGACACCAGCAGAACAGATGAAACTAAAAACGTCACTGTATACGTGAAGGTTTTGCAGAACGGAGAATGGATTCCCGCAAAAAATGTGGAATTAAAAATTGCAGTAAAGCGTTCGATAGGAAATTTACCGATTGGTGATGAAGAAACTTATACCACTGATTCCACAGGTTCTGTTACTGCAGAATTCAAAAGAGATAGTTTATTGGGAGATAGTAAAGGAAATTTTATTTTAGTAGCCCGGACAGAGGACAATGAAACTTTGGGAAATATTTTTGCAGAAAAAAATGTTACCTGGGGAATAGCGCCAACAATCGATAATTCTTTTTACAATCGGTCTCTATGGGCGACAAGTAGTAAAACACCAGTCTGGTTATTGTTTATGGCTTATTCGATTGTTATTGGCGTATGGGGAACGATTATTTACCTGGTATCCCAATTATTCAAAATAAAAAAACTTGGAAAAATATCATAAAATAAAAAATATATTTGTCTATGAAAATGAAATTTAATGCAACTAATTATTTATTTTAAACCTCTTATTAATAGTAAAAATCAAATAACATGAAAAAGTATATTTCTTTATTGTTCGCCAGTCTGTTTTTATTCGCCCTGATGTCCTTTGTTTCCAGGTCTCAAAATGACCCTTGGCCTGTTCCTGATAAGTATAAGAACATGCCTAACCCCGTGAAATCTGATGCAACTTCTCTTGCAACCGGAAAAGCATTATACAATCAGCATTGTAAATCTTGCCATGGAACAAAAGGAAAAGGTGATGGACCTAAGGCGGCACAACTCGATACTGAATGCGGCGATTTTACCAAGGCTGATTTTGTCAAACAAACTGATGGTGCATTATTTTACAAAACATCTGAAGGACGTAAGGATATGCCTTCTTTCAAAAAGAAAATTGCAGAACAAAATGATATTTGGGCGGTGGTGAATTATATAAGGACCCTGAAGTAATTAAAGATTAAAAACTAAAAAATCAAGCCGGCGATCGTCGCTGGCTTTTTTATTGAGACCCGTTGGGTTTTATATATGAAAATTATTTCGATCAAGTCTTCAGTCATCTCCAAGACTAAAAGCTATTGGCTGCTTTAAGACGATAAAAGAATTTTAATTTTTTCCGAAACTTTTTCAGCATTTGGAAGCACTGCATTTTCCAGATTCATATTTAAAGGAATAGCGGGAATATTTGCAGCGCCTAATACTTCAACCGGCCCATCTAACCACTTGAAACATTCTTTAGAAATTCTGCCGGCCAATGCTTCCGCAAAAGAATTGTTTTGCTGCTCTTCCGTAAGGACTAAACATTTTCCATGTTTTTTTACCGATTCAAATATCAATTCTTCATCTAATGGAAACAATGTTCTTAGATCTACAATTTCAATCTGTCCCGGAAACTTTTTTGCTGCGGCCTTTGCCCAATATACACCCATTCCATAAGTAATAAGGCAACAGGTTTCTCCATTTTCAATTTTATTTTTATCCGCACTCACAAGAATATTTGCCTTTCCAAATGGAAGAATATAATCTTTTGATGGCTCAATTGACTTTGCTTCTTCAGTGTCCGGCACTTTACTCCAGTATAAACCTTTATGCTCAAGCATCACAACCGGATTGCCATCATAATAAGCTGCCTTCATCAACCCTTTCATATCGGCGGCATTTGATGGGTAAGCGATCTTAATTCCTTTTATTGAAAGCAATGTTGTTTCAACGCAACCACTATGATATGGGCCACCACCACCATAAGCACCAATAGGAACCCGAAGGATCGTTGACACGGGGTATTTTCCACAACTGAGATAACAGGATTTAGAGATTTCGGAAACGA
Source organism: Chitinophagaceae bacterium (assembly GCA_035764525.1). GTDB lineage: Bacteria > Bacteroidota > Bacteroidia > Chitinophagales > Chitinophagaceae > VBAS01. Next base: position 14,072 of record DASTZB010000235.1, read on the forward strand.
GTTGGTTGAATCCCGGGTAGATATAATCCGCAAATTGTACTTCAACGATCGGTTTCACTCCAACTGCACTTAAACCCACAGTGGATCCAATTATATATGCTTCCTGTATTGCAGTGTTAAAAACCCGGTGATCACCAAATTGTTCAGCGAGTGTAGCTGCTTCACGAAAAACGCCACCAAGTCTGCGACCCACATCTTGCCCAAAAAAAATACATTCAGGATGATCTTCCATTAATTCGCGAATAGCAAACAACGCTGCATCGACCATGATGACTTTTTCTTTACCAGCAGGATTTCTTTCTCCCTTCTCTTCAGTCACAGTTGTTGGTACAAAAACAAATTCGGTTGCTTTATTGATATCGGGTTCCGGAGAATCTAAAGTCTTTATAAAATCTGCACCCACTAATTCTGCCGCATCGGTTTCTATTTTTTCCAACTCTTCTTCACTTATTCCATCCTCCAATAAAAGTTTTTTCAATTTAGGGAAAGGATCATTCATAGCGTCTTTTGCAAGATCTTCATCGGTTCTATAAAAATCTTTTCTTACGCCACTTGTATGATGATTAAGCAATGGAACTTTTGCGTGTACCAACCAAGGTTTCCTGCTTTTTCGAACTTCGTTGATTACATTACCCATTATCTTATAGCAATGCGTATAATCCGTTCCATCAATTTGTATTTTACTCAATCCTTTAAACCCATCAGCATATTCGTAAGCATTCATCGCTCTTGTTTCTTCCGCTGTTGCACTAATGCCCCACTCGTTATCCTGTACCAGGTAAATAATTGGCAATTCTTTCAATACAGCAAACTGCAATGCTTCGCTTACTTCGCCTTCGGTTACACTTCCGTCACCCAATGAACAAATGACAACCGGCAATTCTCCTTTTTCAGTTTTTAATAACAATGGAGAATTAATTCTTTCCAGGTACTCAATACCCTGCGCAACACCCGTTGTTGGTATGGCCTGCATACCTGTGGCACTGCTTTGATGGATGATCTTTGGTTTATCTTTTTCTTTTGAGTTAGGGTGAGAGTAATAAGAACGTCCGCCGGTAAATGGGTCGTCAGCCTTTGTAAGCAATTGCAGCATTAATTCATAAGGAGAATAACCCAGGCCAAGCAACATGCTTTCATCCCGATAATAAGGACTCACATAATCGCAACTCTTTAAAAGAAAAGCTGTTGCTAATTGTATTGCTTCATGACCCCGTGAAGTTGAATGAACATATTTACAGATCTGTCGGTTGGCATCATAAGTTTCTGCCATCGATTTTGCACAACTCATCAACCGGAAAGCTTTCAATAAAATTTCTTTTTCGATCATAGTGGCAAGCTAATTGGCAAAAATAAGAGGAACAATTGTATGTGAAAATTAAAAAGCCACCCGATTAAATTTGGGTGGCTGACAATTGGTTTTGGTCTAAAATTTTTTATTTTATTTCTAATGATAACAAAGAGTCATCTTCAATAAATGCTTCAAGTTCATCCCCAACAACTAGCTCCCCGACTCCAGCTGGTGTTCCGGTAAAAACGAGGTCGCCGATGTTTACAGAAAAGTAATTGGAAATATATGCAACAATACTGTCAAAGTCATGGATCATAAGGTTGCAATTACCTTGCTGAACAAGTTCCTTATTTTTATATAAGCAGAAATTAATGTCCTTTTTATCCTTGATCGCTGTAAAAGGAATCCATTTGCCGATCGCAGCAGAATTATCCCATGCTTTCGCTTTTTCCCATGGAAGTCCTTTCGCTTTCAGCTCATTTTGAATATCCCTTGCAGTAAAATCAATGCCTGTTGTCACGGCGTCATAATATTTGCTTGCAAATTTATCCTGGATATATTTTCCATTTTTACTGATGCGCAAGACGAGTTCGCACTCATAATGCAGTTCGTTAGTAAATTCCGGATAATAAAAGGGAGTGTGCGGCTGAAGCAGGGCACTTTTAGGTTTCATAAAAACCACTGGTTCATCTGGTATCTCATTTCCCAATTCCTTGGCATGAGCTACATAGTTACGGCCAATACAAAATATCTTCATACTCAGGCTTGTTTAATTAAATACATCGGATACAATACTCATGGACTGTTCATCCCATATATTCAGGCTTCATAAAAAACTGGATTTTTGATAGTGGAATGTTCGTTGGGGCTGCTAAAATAGGTAAACGGACGGATATAGCATAATCTCCGTCAAAATATTTAAACTGATAAAATGCACGGGAACAACGATTGGTTTTCCCCGCCAATACTTATCTTAGTTAAAAGCTTTGGGGTGCCGGACATTTTTAAAAGCATAAAAAAACCTATTTTATCGCGACTCGAAAACGAGCTTGATCCCCGGCTCGGTTATCACAATTTATCTCATACCCTTGACGTATTGGAACAAGCTGAAAGAATTGCCAGGCAGGAAAATATCAGTGATGAACACGACCTCCTGTTATTAAAAATAGCCGCGTTATTTCATGACAGTGGTTTTTTGATCATATATAGAAACCATGAAGAAAAAAGTTGCGAGATAGCGTTGGAGTCTTTGCAAAACCTTTTAAGCAAAGAAGATATTAAAAAGATATGTGGAATGATTATGGCCACAAAGATCCCCCAAACACCACACACATTGTTAGAACAAATCATTTGTGATGCTGATCTTGACTATCTTGGTCGCAATGATTTTGAACCAGTCAGCCGGAATTTGTATAAAGAGTTTTTAACTTTTAAAATAATACCCGAAGACATAATTTGGGATCATATTCAAATCAAATTTTTTGAATCACATCATTACTTTACCGGCACATCGATGAGTAAGAGAAACAAAAAAAAATTGAAACACCTCCAAATATTAAAGGAAAGGAGTAATTGGGCACAATGAGCAGAAGACCTTTTTTACTTAAATTACTAAATGTACGACCCGTAGAATGGAAAGTAGTATCGCAACTTTTCTGGCTTCAGTTTTTTATGGGTACCGGCATCGCATTTTTCTTTACAGCGTCATTTTCTCATTTCCTTGAAAAATTTTCCGCATCCCAGGTTGCCTGGGTAATGATCGTTTCCTCACCGCTTTTGTTTTTCACAGGCTGGGTATTCAACAAATTTGAGCACCGGATGCACCTTACCCGTGTCGGCACGATCGTGATCATATTGATGGCAATCAGCATACTTATTTTACAATTAAGCAGCAATTGGATAAAAGATGATTGGTTTTATTACCTCACGTTTGCATGGTATTATGTCTTATACCTTGCAAGTAATTTATGTTTTTGGAGTATTACTTCCACTTTGTTTGATGTAAGAGAAAGCAAAAGGTTATTTGCTGTAATAAGCGGTGGAGATGTGCCGGCAAAATTCATTGGCTATACGATGGCTTACTTTTTTGTAACTGCAATTGGCCCTTTAAATATGCTTTGGCCAGCATTTGCATTTATGCTTGGCGCTTTGCCTTTTCTATACCAGCTGTCAAAATCGGGAGTTGTCCATCACCATCATCATCATCATTCGGATCATGCTGAATTTATACAGGGAAAAGGATTTAAGGTTTTTGTCAAACGATTTACATTAAATACGTTGATTCGAAGACTAGCTGTGCTGACATTTATTATCTCAGCGAGCCTTGCCATCATTAATTATGCATTTTATACTGAAGTAAAGGAACAGCATGATAAAGACTTATCGACTTTTATCATCCAGTTTATGGCGGCTTCTCAGATCATTGCGCTCCTGGTAAAAATTATTCTCACCGGTCGTATCGTGACTTCAATCGGTATCAAGAAATCATTATTAATTACACCGCTTGTATTATTGGGGCTTTTGATAATTATTATTTCTGCTATATATGCTGCCAGTGAAAGCAAACTGGTCTTTTATGCCTTCGGAGTGGCGGCCATTGCTGTTGAAGTTTTGCGAACGACGATCACAAATCCGGTTTTTTTAACGGTAATGCAACCGCTGAATCCCAACGCAAGATCAAAAGCTCATGCAATTGTAAAAGGGATCATGGACCCATTTGCTTTTTTATTCTCCGGGGTACTATTGATTTTCATAAACAGTTTAAAGCCTGGCAATGAATTATTGATCATTTGTTACATTCTTGCATTTTTCGGAGCTAGTTGGATCATTTCGATTTTACTTGTTAACAGTTCTTATCACCTCACTCTTTTGAAAGCAATCAGCAGTCGTTTCTTTAGCCAGGATGAATTCAAGCTTTCCGATGACGAGATCCAGCAACAAATTTTGAAAAAAATTAAGACAGGTAATGAAACAGAGATAATAAATATCCTGCAGATGCTGAATACCCAGATCAGCGGCAGCAGTAAAGAAATAATTTTCGAGCTTCTTGATCACCCATCCACCAATATTAAAAAAGTGACTCTTTTATTACTTCAAACCCGCAATATAAGAGGTGCTGAAACGAAATTGAAATTTTTGGCAGATCATGACAATGACAAAGAAATACAGATACTGGCCGTGCAAAGTCTGTGCAAAGAGCAAAATGAACACCAATATTTAAAACATTATTTGCACCATCATGATGCAGGTATCAAGGCTGCTGCGCTTATAGGAATGCTCAAAAGCCTTGATAAAGAAAATCGCCAGTATGCAGAAAATATCATTACAGATCTTATCCATTCAAATTATGCGAAGGATAAACAAACGGCACTGCAGGTACTTACTGAGGTAAAAGATGTTTATTGTCATCCACATCTTACAGAATTCTTTTCTGCCGATCGAAATTTGCGATTAGCAGCGTTTAAAGCCATTGGAAGATCAGCCCACCAACTATTATTAGAAAGAGTACTGACCTACTTTAAAGAACATCCTTTGCATGTAGGAGCTTCGCTGCAGGCCGCCGGCGAAAAATCAATACCATTTATTTTAAAAGCTATTTCCAACAATAATAATAATGCATTTTTAAGAGAAAAATTAATCACTGTTCTGGGTAAGATAGGGGGCAACAATGCACAAACAACCCTTTTTGAATTGCTGGATAAGTATCCATCTGCCGCAGGTACTATAGTTAAATCATTACACCGAAGCCGATATAGAGCAACTGAAGAAACCGAGGAAAAACTGGAAGAAGTCTCATTGGCCTATATTATTTATGGCGCAGAACTGCTTTACATGCAAAGTTTGCTCGAACCCGATGAGAATTATTCGTTGCTTAATAGTTCTTTGAATATTGAACTTACCGAGATCAGGAATGTTTTGATCTGTCTTTTTGGTTGTCTTTATGATCATGAAAAAGCTTTCAAAATAAAACAGGGCCTTGATATGAAAAAGAAAGAAAGTGTGGCTAACGCAATGGAGTTAATAGACATGATCGTGAAAAAAGAATTGGCTATTCCTTTTAATAAATTGTATGAACCTACTGATATTGAATATCGCAGTAACTCTTTAAAAAGTTATTTGCCTACGAATAAGGTATCGCAAGCCCAGGAGATCTTTTCAAAGATTCTTGAGGAAAAGCCCATATTATATAATGTATGGACCAAAGCATGCAGTATGTATGTTTCAAAGAAAACAAGTATCGCTATCTCACCAGGGCTCATTGAGAAGTTTAAAGATTCAGAAAATCTGCTATTGAAAGAAACAGCATTATATGCATATTGAAATGTTTATTTTTAAATTATGGAACCGGGAAATATAAACAGGTTATTATTAATTGAAAAAGTGCTGGTGCTTAAATCGCTCAATCTTTTTAAAGACACACCTGAAAATATTCTTGCAGACCTTGCTCCTCTAATGAAAGAAATGCAATACGAGCAAGGAACGGAAATTTTTAAAGAAGGAGAAACAGGCGATTGCATGTATATTATTCAGCAGGGAAGCATTCGGATCCATAAAGGAAACACGACGCTGGCAATACTTAAAGACAAAGAAGTTTTTGGTGAACTCTCTTTGCTTGATGCTGATACCCGGTCTGCCAGTGCCACTGCTGATACAGACTGCATTCTATATAAAATAGACCAGGAACCTTTTTACGAATTGATGGATGAGAGACCAGAAGTAGCAAAAGGTTTTATAAAGATCCTTTGCCAGCGATTAAGAACCATGAATGAAAAATCAAGACAGCAATGATTTTTTAACCAGAATATTCGGCGCTGTTCACATCATTCATAGTAAGACTGAGCCCTCTTGTTGCGAAACTTTCTATTATTCCGACTGCTTTTTCAATTTTTGATTTAACTAAAGGCTCATCTTCTTTTCTCCATTTGCCTAAAACGAAATCGGACTGTAGTCCCTTTGGATAATCATTACCAATTCCAAAACGCAACCTTGGGTAATTTCTTGATGCTAATGATGCTTCCACACTTGCCAATCCATTGTGTCCACCATCACTACCCGAAGGACGAAGTCTCATTTTATTTAAAGGCAATGAAACATCATCTGTAATTACAAGTATATTCTCCATCCCAATTTTTTCTTTATCAATCCAATACTTAACTGCATTTCCGCTCAAGTTCATATAAGTCGTAGGGCAAATGCAAACAAATATTTTTCCTTTCCATTTTACTTCAGCAACATAAGCCAGCCTTCCAGTAGAAAATTTTCCAGCATGCTTTCGAACAAAGGCGTTCACCACATCAAAGCCGATATTATGCCTTGTGTGGGTATATTCATTGCCGGCGTTTCCCAATCCAACGATCAAAAATTTCATCTTTTTTACAATAAACTATTTAAAGATAACAACTTCACATTTTGTAAAAGCTAATCAAAGAAACAAAAAACCCACTCCTTTTGAAGTGGGTTTGCTATAAAGATCAATTTGATTATTTCTTTCCCTTTTCTTTTGCAGCAGCAGGCGCAGCAGCAGCAGGTGCAGCGGTTCCAGCAGCAGGCGTAGCAGCTCCAGCAGCAGGTGCAGCGCCGGCAGCAGGTGCAGCAGTAGCTTCTTCCTGTTTCAATTGACGTGTTAATACAACAGATGCAATTGGGATTCTTGGTGAATTCAAAATTTCATAATTGGCTTCTTTCACATCTTCAACACGAATGTTACCGTTCAGTTCAAGATTAGTGATGTCAACTTCAATTTGTTCTTTCAAATACTTAGGCAAAGATTTTACCTTTAGCGATTTCATCTTAATAATAAGATGACCACCTTCCTTTACACCTTTTGATACACCTGTAAATTTAATGGGAATATCGGCGATCACTCTTTTGTCTTCAACCAATTCCATCAGGTCAATATGGATCAGTTTGTCGGTTACCTTGTCAAACTGCAGATCTTTCAAAATGCAGATATAAGTTTTGTCATTCAATTTAATTTCAGCTTTCTGAAATTCTGGTGTGTACACGAATGTTTTAAAAGCCATGGAAGGAGCAGCAAAGCTGATCTCCTTTTCACCGCCATAAATTACACCGGGCACCAAATCCTGAGAGCGAAGTTGGCGGGTGGCTTTCTTCCCGGTTTCGGTCCTCAGTTGTCCTTCGATCGTAATTGATTTCATTTTATGTTTATTTATTAGTTACTCGTTATTATTTTTTTACCCAACATTTGAATATCTACTCATCGTCCCTTGCGTCGCACTTTTGTACTTCCTTAATTCTATTCAATGATGCATCTTGCTATCTGCCGCCTATCAATTAATAACTATCTCCCTCTTCTTTGTGAGTGCACAAATAAGCTTGTGATACTTTTATTTTCAAAAGCATTCCTGATAGCTACTGCAAACAACTCAGCAACAGAGATCACTTTTATTTTGGGTGTCGTTTGTCTTAATGGAATTGTATCACAAACCACCAGTTCATCCAATACACTTTTCTCTATATTTTCATAAGCCTTCCCACTCAATACCGGGTGTGTGATCAATGCCCTTACACTTCTTGCACCTTTTTCCATCAAAAGAGCTGCGCTTTTTGCCAAAGTACCCCCAGTGTCACAGATGTCGTCTATTATTACTACATCTCTATCGGTCACATCCCCTATCACCACCATGCTGGCAATTTCGTTGGCTCTTTTCCTGTGCTTATCACAAATCACCATCTCTGCTTCGAAATAACTAGCTATTTCCCTAATCCTGTTTGCACTTCCCACGTCGGGGGCCGCAAAGGTAAGGTTTTCGAGTTTCAGATTCTCTATGTAAGGAATAAAAACAGCGTGGCTATCAAGATGGTCAACCGGTATATCAAAATAGCCCTGTATTTGCGGAGCATGTAGATCCATTGTGATTAATCTATCGGCTCCGGCCGCCTGTATCATATTGGCAATCAACTTACTCCCTATTGCTACCCTCGGTCTATCCTTTCTGTCCTGGCGAGCATAACCATAATAAGGGATCACGGCAATTATCTTATATGCTGATGCTCTTTTTGCCGCATCGATCATCAATAAAAGCTCCATCAGGTTCTCTGCGGGAGAATGCGTGCTTTGAACGAGGAAAACAAAATCGCCCCTGATACTCTCCATAAAGGTTGGCAGAATCTCTCCGTCACTGAATCGTTGGATATTGACCTTTCCAAGCCGGCTTCCGTAGCTTTTACAAATTTGTTCGGCTAAGCCTTGTGATCCCGTCCCGGAAAAAATTTTGGCGGATGACATTTTTGAATTGGTTAGTCCAAAGGGATTTCTTTGGAGCGGCGAAGATAATACTTCACCCCAAATCAAAAAGGTGACGGGGAAAAATGTTGAAGATTGTACAGTGCTATTTTACCGCGGCCATAGCCACAGTATTTGTTGGAGTCTCACTCATCTTTTTCTCCTCTGAAGAATAATTGCCGCCACTAGTTGTGTTACAACTATAAAAAAGTGCTGAGCAAATAAAAATAGAGAAAAATAAAACGACTACATAAACGCCGGCAAAAAATAAAATCGGATGCAGTGCGCCAATCGGGGATACGGATCTTTTTTTCATACAGTCCTGGTTTAGTTTTTCAGAGGTTTGGATTAATCTTCAGGGCTATACCCTTAAAGTTGTATTTTCTGAGCCTAAATTATTTGTTAATCTTGGGTGATGCAAGAGCAGAAATACTCTATCAAACAATGGGCAAAAGACGATAGGCCAAGAGAAAAATTACTATTGAACGGAGCTCAAAGTCTCAGTGATTCTGAATTGCTGGCGATACTTATATTGAATGGTTCAAAAGAAAAAACGGCTGTTGATCTTGCCAAAGATGTTTTGAAACTTAGTAAAGACAATCTATCAGAATTGGGTAGGCTATCAGTAAAAGATCTAATGAAAGTAAAGGGAATTGGCCAGGCAAAAGCAGTTACTATTTCTGCTGCGCTTGAATTAGGAAGAAGAAGACAAGCAAGTAGTTCCCTTCAAAAGAAAATAATTTCTTCAAGTAATGACATCGCTGATTATTTTATGGCAAAACTGAAAGACTATCGGCATGAAGTATTTGCAGTAGTTTTTTTAAACAGGGCCAACAAGATCAATCATTTTGAAATTGTGAGTGAAGGTGGAATAACCGGCACAGTTGCGGACCCTAGAATAATTCTTAAAAAGGCATTAGAAGAAGATGCAGTTAGTATCATTCTTTGTCACAATCATCCATCAGGCAGTTTAAAACCAAGCAGGGCTGATGAGGAGTTAACCTTAAAAATTAAAGAAGCCGCAAAATATTTTGATATCAAAGTGCTCGATCACATGATAGTAAGTGATACCGGTTATTTTAGTTTTGCAGATGAAGGACTGCTTTAGGTTCGAGGTTCAAAGTTTGATGTTTGAAGTTAACGTTGAACATTAAACAAAGTACTAGGCCTGTGCTGACGGTCCGCCAAAATTGAGCGGTAATTGAATATCTTCCAGATCTTTTATAGCACCATTAGCACCTTCATAACGTGAAATATTTTCTGTCAGTGCCTTCATAAATCTTTTAGCATGCTGCGGTGTAAAAATTATTCTTGATTTCACTTTGCTTTTGGGTGTTCCGGGCATCACGTTTACAAAATCAATTACAAACTCTGCATGTGAATGTGTGATGATCGCAAGATTAGCGTAAGATCCTTCTGCTACTTCTTCTGATATTTCAATATTTAACTGGTTAGGTTGTTGTGGTTGTTCCATGTAAAAAAATTAGGCAGGCAAGTTAAATTAAAAAAGCTTTGCGAATACGAAGCCCTTCTAAATAATAAAAATCTTATCGCGGTCTTACATATTCTGTAATTATTCTTTGTCCGTCAATGCTTTTCCATGCATATTTAAAGTAAACGTTTTGCTCTAAGGATTATAGTTGCAATTGTATTCTTTGCAATTATTTCAAACACTAATTAACCTTTTGAGCCCCTGATTTGTGCACCTTGGGCCTCTGCTATTAAGAATCCAACGAACTATGTTGATAAAAAAGGACCGTCTAAATAGACAGCCCTTCTTTTATCAAAAAAAGTAATTATCAAAACTTATCGAACCACAATTTAACTCCTACTACGTCCTTTCCACCTGGAAGTTTTGCAACAGCAGTAGCAACATTTGCTCCATTCAAATTTTGTTCACTGACAGGATAAAAATAACGAAGAGGGATAACTGATAATGCACTAGGCGGCGCAGCCAACTGAGGATAATCCAACCTTCTCCAATCAGCCCATGCTTCCAATCCATGTTCGAAAAGAGATATCCATTTCTGTGTACCGATCTTTTGTTTATAAGTACCTGCAGCAGTAGTATAAGCCACTGAAGGCTGTGCAAGATAGGCGGTAGCTTCCGCAGCTGACCCTCCCCATTCTGTAATAGAAGCAGTAATTGCCTTATCATAATGATCTTTTGCAGTACCACCAACGTTCATTCCTCTTTCAACTGCTTCAGCCAAAATAAATTCCACTTCGGAATAACTCATAAATAAACCCGGGAAATCAGGTTCCTGAATAGTTTCAGAGGGTTTTGAAAATGTTGCATAGTTATTATTGTCCCCATATATACCGCCTGTATATCCCCCGGCAGCATCTTTTGTGAAGTATAAAGGAATTCGCGGATCATTTACTGCTTTCATAGCATTAACCAGTGTGTTGGCAGCAACAAAATCTTTCCTTCCACTTTGTACTAGATTAACCCAAACTGGATTTGTATTGGGTGGTGCTGAAAGAAACGGGAAATCAGCATTATCACTATTAGATTTAAATGCCCCCGGAGCTGCGCTTTCAATCACTGTTTTTGATTTTGCCGGATCACTATCTGCAATTAAAATTCCCATCCTCAATTTAAATGAATTGGCAAATTTTTTCCAGGATGTTACGTCTCCTCCAAACAGCAAATCAGCACCATCGAAGCTTTTAGCAGAAGTATTTAAATTTGAAATGGCAGCATCCAATCTCGCTATTAATGCATCGTAAACAGTTTTTGCATCATCGAATTTAGGTTGTACGATATTGAAATCCAATGACTCGGAATAAGGAACATCACCGTAAGTTGTTACTATATAATAATAAGAAACCACTTCCATGATCTCGGCAATTGCCAATTGATTTTTCTTAACATTGGCATCTGGAACATCCTTAGCAATCAGTTGTTTTGCCTCTTCAAAATTTTTCAATACATCGCGGTACATGTTGTGCCACCATGTCTGGGGTATAGGCCTTGTACTGAGGTCGTAATTGGCTTCATCCGTATAAGTCGTTTCCGTCCAGTACTGGGCAATCATTCTCCATATGTTTACATTAACATTTGGCGTGGCTAAGTTGTTAGCCAGGTTTAACTGCGCATTTGAAAACACAGTTGCAGAAGGTACATTTACAGGATTCTTGGAGTCGATATTCAAACTACTTAAGTTTTTGTCACAAGAAGCCAGTGTAATCAGTAACCCGCATATTAAAAGAATCTTTTTCATAATCTTAAAATAATTTGGTTAGAATTTAAATTTGATGTTGAATGATATGCTTCTGGTAGCAGGGTAAGCATTACCTTGATACCCTTGCAGGTTACCAGATCCGTAAGAATCTTCGGGATCGGAATATGGTAGATTCTTGTGGATTATCCATAAATTTCTCCCCACTAAAGAAAAATCAATGCCTTTAAATGGAGCCAGTTTTGAAATCATTGTTTGGGGCAATGAATAATTAATCGCTGCTTCCCTTAATTTCACATAACTGGCATCATAAACAAAGCCCGCAGCCGGTGAATAACGATATCCGTAAGCTCCATAAGTAGTTGCACTGGCCCTTTTCGTATTTGGTGAACCATCTGGGGCAACGCCTTCGCGAAGTATACCACCCTCTCCGTTAAAATCAGAAGCCAGGCTTCTTAATGGATGACCTTTATCATTGAGTCCGGCTGTCTCAGGATATAATCCTGTTGCTAATCCATAATACTGATCTAAAGAAAACACATCACCGCCCTGGCGTATGTCGACCAGGAAGCTTAAAGTAAGATTTTTATATCTCAAACTATTTGTGATACCACTAATCCAATCTGGATTGGGGTCACCTATTACTATGTTAGAAGCACTTGTTAAGAGATAACGCCCGGTACTTTGACTAACCACCTTAGGGCTGCTGCGGTCAGGAGTGCCATCTTTATTAGTACCTATGTAAACAAAATCATTTCCGCGAATGGTACCATAGGGTTGTCCCTTAGTAGCATTAATTGTAACCCCACCCTGAAAACTTCCTAATTGGAGATTATCAACACCACTATATAAGTCTAACACTTCATTTCTGTTCCTTGTCCAGTTTACGTTAATAGTCCATGCAAAATCTTGTGTTTTTACCGGTGTAGCATACAAAGAAACTTCAACACCCTTGTTTTCAACTTCTCCGGAGTTCACAAACTTGCTGTTATAACCGGTAGCCCTTGAAACTTCAACAGGAATGATTTGATCCGTTGTTTTAGCGATATAATATGTTAAATCAAAACCAATCCTGCTTTTCAGGAACGCAGCTTCCAACCCTACTTCATAACTGGCTGTATGTTCTGGCTTTAATTCGTTATTCTTTTTAGTTGTAGAAACACCAAACAAAGTTTGATCACCAAAAGAAGGATTATTGACGTAGGTATCGGTAAGAGAAAATATAGGGGCATCACCACGAACTCCAGCATAATTGCCTCTTAATTTACCGTAAGAAAGCCATTCAAATGATTTTAACAAGCTTGAAAAAATAAATCCACCTGAAATTGAAGGATAATTGTAGGCATTATTGTCTTCAGGCAAAGTTGAGGAATAATCCCTTCTCATTGTTCCATCTAATATCAGAAAGTTTTTATAGGTTAATGTAGCTCCCGCAAAAGCTCCATTTACTTGTCTTACACCGTAGAACTCATTTGGAGGGTTAATTGGGTTTTTAGTATTTGATATAGCATATAGCCTTGGTACTACCAATCCACCATTAGTTCCCATGGAAACTGAAGTGGTGGTTTGTTTCCTGATCTGTCCCCCCAAAATTGCTTTTAGATTCAGGTCTTTCAAAACATCCTTGTCAAAACTGGCAAGAAAGCTATAATTATATTCTTTGAACCCTTGATTGTTTCGGGTATACTCTGGAACATCTATAGCACCCACCGCAATTCTTTCTTCCTGAATTCCAGAATAATTGTCCAAAGAAACTTTACCATTCAAACTCAAATAATCGGTGACCTTATAGTTTAATCCTATATTACCAAAATACCTGTCTCTTGAATCTGATTCAAAACTTTCGTACCTGACGAAATAAGGATTATCCCAGTAAATGGGACTTAAATCTGAGGGGTCAGTCCAATTCCAGGTAACATTTTGCCTGGTTCTGAAATAAGCATCTTTTAACTCAAGGATATCAGTATTTACCTGCCACCATTGGCGAAAACTGGCCATTGGATTTTTAGAATCATATCCAGAGCCATACCTTCCCGTGCCTTTCGTTCTGGTATAGCTTATTGCAGCAGATGCTGACAATCTCTTAGTCATATTTAAGGTGCCCGCAAGGGTCAAAAGATCTTTTGTTATATTGCTGTTAGGCAAAATTCCATCATCATTATTGCGTGTATAACCCACTTTAAAAGTTGCTTTATCATCGCCTCCTTCAACAAACACACTATTATTAAAGTTTATGGGCTTTGTCAAAAACTCATATGGGTCATTTTTAGCAGCAACCCATGGCCTTGATTTCCCATAGTTGGGTGATGTTGGATCAAAAGCATCCCATAAGAAAACTTGCTTACTGGGATCAAAAGGGGCTCCATAAGAAGCATCTTCACTGGTTGGAACAACCAAATCAGGACCATTACCAGATAAATCATTCCAATTTGTATGATCCCTATATAAGAAATAGCCCGAAGGATCTTCGTAATATGTGCCATAACCACCACCATATGATTTTTGATAGGTTGGAAAAGTAGCTTTATCCGCAGTGATGGAAGTAACCCCACTATTAATTGTAATACCTAACCCTTTTGCGGCTCTTTTTGTTGTAATGACAATAACTCCATTAAACCCCTGAGAGCCGTAAAGAGAACTTGCAGCAGAGCCTTTTAATACAGTAATTTCTTGTATATCATCTGGATTAATATCAGCAGCGGTATTACCAAAATCATAACCGCCTCTACCGGTTCTTTGGCCAGTAGAATTAAATGCCGAATTGTTATATTGAATACCATCCACCACAATCAAAGCCTGGTTAGAACCAGTAATTGATCTGCTACCTCTTAACACAATATTGGTGGACCCCCCTAATGCATTACTTTGCTTAACATCCAATCCCGCAACTTTACCAGATAATGTGCTGGCAAAATTTGAACCTCTGGATTTACTTATCTCATCTCCGTTTATTGTCTGTGCTGCATAAGGAAGTTTATTTTTACTTCGTTTAATACCCAAAGCCGTTGTCACAACTACTTCCTGCAAATCGCCGGTATGAACACTCATCACAATGTCCTGGTTACCACCTGTAGTTGATGGTGTAATTGTTATACTGGAAAAACCTGACGACGTAATCACTAGTTGTGAGCCAGATTTGATCTTAATCGAATAATAGCCGTTGGCATCACCATGAACGCCATTTTTCGTGCCCTTTTCTAAAATCGTTGCAAAAGGAATTGGTAGACCTTTTTCATCTTTGACTGTTCCGGTTACAGTCTGAGTTTGACCAAATGCTAAATTGCAAAGCAGCATTAGCACCGCTAACAGGGAGGTAATTTTTCTCATGTGGAGATCAATTTTGATTAAATAAATACTTGATTTTGAACAGATAATGAAATATTCATGGGTAGGAATAACGTATAAAGACAGCAAGTTTTTATAAAATGCTGCGGCGAAGTAAACAATTTTTTAACAAACCAACAAAGAAAAATCTAACAAGTGTTAATATCAAAAAATAATTCGTGCCATCATTCGAATCTCCGACTTTTTTGAACCGGGAATTTCATCCAGGCCGGAACCAATTGAGGCTATATTTTGATATAAAGTCTGGGACCATTTTAGCCAAAATGAAATATTTGAATTTAAGTTGTAGTTGACATTTATATAGTACCGAAATCCCTGGTCATGAAAAGCAGGAATGGAATAATAAAAAAGAACATCATTTTCATATGCGTAGATCCTGGAATTATAGTCATCCGTTTCAAAATATTGGAGCCTGATATTGCCAATATAATTTTTTAATGGAGGTTTATAAATAACATCAAAAAAAGTAAGAAATCCGTTTTCTGCATTTTTCCCATTTTTATCGTACCAGAGTAATTCTGTGCGACTCCGAACCGCAAATGTTTGGTTTATTCGATAACTGATCTGTGTTCGCCAGTTTTGTCTTGGCAGTGATACTATATAATTCATCGCAGTATTATTATCAGGTTGATTACCTTCTTTTGTTTCGCTGCGATATCTTGTGTACACTTCAAGTTGTTTATTTGGGGTATAAGTTATTTGGGCCAAAAAATCTTTACCCTGACTTGGGGCATCTACCAGATATTTCAACCAGGGAAATTTAAAAACATCAATATATGCATCACAGCGCCAGGCCGAAACAGGTCGTATGCTGATACCCGAATACAATCCATTCTCATTTGTTGGATATGTGTTTTCAGTAAATGCATTTCCATTATTGGATTGAAATTGCGGATCGATATTACGGTGCAGAAATGATATATCCACTCTCGGATCCACACTTATCAATAATCCATTCAGGAATGCTTTGCTGAAATTCTTATCGACTGCAGCTTCTCCAAAAAAATGAAGGTTGCGGTAAGTATAGCTGTAATCAATGCTATAATTACTCCAGTTTTTGCCATTGATAGCATAAAGATTATAAGGTTCTTCCCTTTTTATTACCGGTGAAGAAAAATCAAAATAGATAGCATTAAAGCCGGCGTGCCAATTACTGTCTTTATATTTGATGTTTCCGCCAAGGGAGAGTTGTCCTAATTTATGCCTGCCGGCAATTTCACTCTCGGTACGATGATAACCTGAATTAAGAAAAGATGTTATATACTCTTCATTACTGACAGTATCGGCAACAAAATTGGCGCTGAGTTTTCTATAAGATATAAAAGCAGTTGATTCAAGTTTTCCTTTTTGCAAAGTGATCCCGGCACCCCGATGAAAACTAAATTCGCCTGCGGAATTATAAGGGCGGAGTACCGGGGATTGTCTTTTTGTTCCAAGTATATCGACACTTTTTCTGAACGCAAGACTTTGCCATTGGATCAATCCTTGCCCCATGTTAACTGTAAAATCTCCCAATACTAATGCCTGGATCGATCCCAGTTTTCTTGCAAAAAAATGAAATGAATAAAAATCAAATCCGTATTTCTGAACTCCTTTAAAAAATTGTTCCCCTGCATCTTTGTCTCCTACTATTCCATATTGTAATAAATTTTTATACACGTATCGATAACGTAAAAAAAGTTTTGGCGGACTGCCAAGATATTTTGTTCCTGTACTTGTTTTTTCAAAACCTGCTGATTTCTCCAATACCTGGGAATATCGAAATGATAAAGTGTGATCACCTTTACTGAATCTTTTTTTAAAAACATCGGTAATATCTATCGGTTCAGCAACTGTAATAAAAGGCAAAAGTTTTTTTATAATTTGAATATCCCATGATGGCACAGCCTGCAATTCATAAATACTTATAAATTTCCCAACCAATTTTCTGTAGGAGATAAAATTTGCTATCTGCAATCCTGAAAGAATTTTCAGTTCACGCAGATCATTTTCGTCAGCAATATTCATATTAAGCGGGTTCCTTCTGAATCGCTCCCATTGTTGGTGATAACTGTCATCTTCCGTTTCTGCCTGGTCAACATCAGTGAGATTTTCCAATTGCTGTTCAAGTGTTGATACCGGAGTTTCCTGGGCATAAAGAGTGAATGGTGAGAAGCGAATGATGAATAGAATCAGTATGAAAATCCGAACCCACATTCTTTATTCATTATGTTTTGTCGAAAAATTATATACTAACATTAACCCAGGCGTAACTCCGAGTTGTGGATGATAACTGGCTACAACATCAAGACGAAAAGTTTTTAAAACCAGGCCAACCCCTGCATAAACATTTGAAGTGTTGGTAGCAATACCTGCCCTTGCCATGAACTGCGGCAAAAACTTATATTGCATCCCTGCATTTATATTCACAGGCTGGTTCTCTTCTTTTTCTATTTCTGCGCTTACAAAGAATTTATCAGAAGCATCATAACCTAACCCTACTGTATATATCGATGCTAATTTTTCTTCTGAATTCTTACCATACTTGCCACCAACAGGATTATAGGCATGTACTCCTGCATTTAATTTATCCGTTAAATGAAAAATTGTTCCGATCTCAAAATTGATAGCAGATGAATTGCCATAACCATTAACCTGGATACCATTATAATTGAATTGAACACCAACATCAACTTTGCTGCCGAGTTTTCTTGCATAAGCTAATCCCATTTGCGATTCATTGTAATCGCTAAATCCAAAATAGCCAGCTTTAAAACCAAAATTTCCTGAATTGGTTGGCACAGCGATCGCCAATTGATAAAGACTCAATTCAGTTAGCATAAATCTTCTTTCGCCATAAACGCCAGCAGCAGCATTTTTTATTTGAGCCAACGAAGCCTGGTTATTGGTAAAAGAGAAAACATCAGTTTGATTGATACTATATGCACCAAGACCAGTATAAACTGCAGCAACAGGGCGACGAACCGTTTGCCCATTTATGATGAAATGAATGGAAAGAAATAATAGGACAAGATAAGGTTTGGTCAAGCAGTTAATTTGACTGTAAGTTAAAAATCTGCATGTGTTCTGTCAAAATAATTAATCATTACAGTTTGGCCTGCATAGCTCACAAAACTACCTTTGCGCCATGCAAATTTTAGATGGTAAGAAAGTATCCCAGGCAGTAAAGGATCAATTGAAAATAGATGTGGCTCAGCTCTTTGCCGAAGGAAAAAAAGTTCCGCATCTTGCCGCCATATTAGTTGGCAATGATGGCGCCAGCGAAACATATGTTGCTTCAAAAGTCAAATCATGCGAGGAAGTTGGTTTCAAATCAACACTCTTAAGATTTGAGTCGGATACTTCCGAAAATAAATTACTTGAACAGATCGAAGAATTAAATCAAGATCCCGATGTAGATGGAATTCTTGTTCAACTTCCTTTGCCCAAACATATTTCTGATGAACAGGTGATCAATACGATCAATCCCGACAAAGATGTCGATGGTTTTCATCCTTCAAGTGTAGGAAAAATGGTACAAGGACTGCCAACATTTATTTCTGCTACACCGCATGGTATCATGCTGATGCTTGAACATTATAAAATCGATACTGCCGGGATGCATGCAGTAGTGATCGGTCGCAGTAATATTGTCGGAAGACCAATGAGTATTTTATTAAGTGAAAATAAAAACCCTGGCAACTGTACAGTTACTCTCTGTCATTCCAAAACAATAAATATCGCAGAGTTGTGCCGCAATGCAGATATAATTGTCGCGGCATTAGGAAGACCGGGTTTTATAAAAGAAGATTGGGTAAAAGAAGGTGCCATTGTAATAGATGTTGGTATTACCCGTGTTGCTGATGCCACTAAAAAAAGTGGATTTCGATTAAGAGGTGATGTCGATTACGAAAACGTCGCTCCAAAATGTTCATGGATCACGCCGGTGCCCGGTGGTGTAGGCCCAATGACGATCGCTGCGTTGCTGAATAATACTTATAGATCTTGCATGATGAAGAATTAGCAAATGTAACGTGATAATTTCCTGATGTACCAATGTGCTAACTTTGTAGTTTAAGTGTTGAAAGAAAATTTGTGTTTACCAAATTGAAATCCGAGATCGTAAATCCGAAATCTAAAATAGAAACATCACTTCCCGTGATGGAGCATTTCTACACTCTACAGGGTGAAGGGTTTCACCAGGGCAAAGCTGCATACTTTATAAGATTAGGAGGTTGTGATGTTGGCTGTGTTTGGTGTGATGTAAAAGATAGTTGGGATGCGGAGAAACACCCGAAGTTGAAAATTGATAGTTTAAAGTTAAAAGTTAAAGAAACTTCTGCTGAAATGGTTGTTATTACCGGCGGAGAGCCACTGATGCATGATCTTACCGAGTTAACAAAAGAATTGCAGGCTGCAGGTTTGAAAACAAATATTGAAACTTCCGGTGCACATCCTCTTAGCGGTTCGTGGGATTGGATCTGCTTATCGCCAAAAAAATTTAAAGCGCCGTTGTCAGAAATTATTCCGTTAGCAAACGAATTGAAGATCGTTGTTTTTAATAGAAGCGATTTCGATTGGGCAGAAAAATATGCTGCATTAGTTTCTCCATCATGCAAACTTTTTTTACAACCTGAATGGGATAAAGCTGCTGAAATTACCCCATTGATCATTGATTATATCAAAGCCCATCCCCAATGGGAACTTAGCCTGCAGATACATAAATATATTAATGTGCCCTGAGAAACTAACAACGAGCCTCGAGCAATGCGCTGTGAGAAAGAGGCAATATGCAACCAAAAATAATCCTCTTTCCTCTTAACATTTATTTACTGAATAAGGAATAAAAAAGCATTAGATTCGTTATAGAAATCCAGCAATATCAATGAAAACTTTTGTTCATACAATACTTCTTGTCTCATGCCAGTTTTTTATTGCCAATTCTTTCAATGCGCAAGTTTCAAACCCAGCTAAAATAAATCCACGAGCCGTAAAAATGTATAATGAGGGAATGGCAAAAGCAGCTGAAGACAGGTTTGATGATGCGATCAGTTATTTTTTACAAGCTATTTACCTGGACTCAAATTATGTGGATGCATATTTATCTCTTGCCGGCGTTTACGGACAAACAAGAAAACCTGACCTGTCAGTTGAATATTATCAAAAAGCTTTGAGAAAGGATTCCGCAGCCACCAAAGTGTATAAGCTTCCCTATGCTATTAATCTCGCAGGCATGGGGAATTTTACAAAAGCGCTGGATGTTATCAATGAATATTTATCAAATCAAAAATTGGGAGAAACAAGCCGCAAAGCTGGCGAGTTTCGTAAACGTTGTTTTGAATTTGCAGTTGCACAGGAAAAAAAGAATGCGGGGCGCAATTATGAGTTTGCACCTAAAAATGCGGGTGATAAGATCAACAGCGCCGAATCAGAATATCTTCCTTGTTTAACAATAGACGGAAAGGAATTCTTCTTTACAAGACGACTTCGGGGTTATGATGAAGATTTCTTTTCTGCTAAATGGGATGGTAAAGATTGGGTAAAAGCTGCTCCACTTGGAGGCAATGTAAACACTGATCAGAATGAAGGTGCCCAAATGATATCACAGGATGGGCAATGGTTGGTGTTCACAGCATGCAACCGAAAAGATGGTTGGGGCAGTTGCGATATTTATATTTCATTTAATACTCCACAAGGCTGGAGTGAAGGGCTTAATCTTGGCGGGAAAATAAATACCGATCAATGGGAATCGCAACCCTGTCTTTCTCCGGATAAAAGAGACTTGTACTTTGCAAGCAGAAGAATGGGTGGCTACGGTGGCAGTGATATTTATGTTTCGCATTTACAATTAAATGGTGAATGGACAACCCCGGAAAATCTTGGCCCGCAAATAAACACAGCCGGTGATGAATCATGTCCTTTTATACATGCCGATAATCAAACATTATTTTTTACATCGAATGGGTTGTTAGGCTATGGCGAGGATGATCTGTTCTATGCAAGAAAAGGACCAAAAGGAGATTGGAGTGTGCCGGAAAATTTGGGCTACCCAATCAATACAATTTATAAAGAAGGAACATTATTTATTGCTGCGGACGCCAAGACTGCTTATTATGCCAGCGATCGCACTGATAGTAAAGGTGGGTTGGATATTTACAGTTTTATATTACCTGAAAATATCCGGCCTAACAAAACCCTTTGGGTAAAAGGAAAAGTATTTGATAAAAAAACAACAAAAGGTTTGCCTTCGGCAGTTGAGCTCATTGATATGAATACAAAACAAATGATCTCAAAAGTGCAGACAGATGAAAAAGGGAATTATTTAATTACGCTTCCTGTTGGAAAAGATTATGCATTTAATGTAAACAGGAAAGGATATTTATTTTATTCAGATAATTTTTTCCTGACCAATCATTCACCCGATTCCACTTATGAAAAAAACATTCCACTACAGCCGATAGAAGCGAATGCGTCTGTTGTATTGAAGAATGTTTTCTTTGATGTAAATAAATTTGATCTTAAGCCGGAATCAGAAGCCGAGCTTGATATCGTTGTACAACTAATGAATGATAACCCTACTGTAAAGATCCAGATCGGGGGACATACCGATAATGTTGGTAAACCTGCAGACAATCTCACTTTATCAAACAACCGTGCAAAATCTGTTGTCACATATCTTATCTCAAAAGGTATCCCTGCTGCAAGACTTTCTGCCAAAGGATTTGGAGAAACACAACCCGTTGCCGATAACAAAACAGAAGAAGGAAAGGCATTAAACAGGAGAACGGAAATGAAAGTAATTGGTCAGTAGTTCAGAGTCAGGAGTTCGGAGTATATTTGAAACCACCTGACCATTACGTTGGAACTATGCACTCCGAACTATTATATCAACTTGCTTTATCAGAAGTACCAAACATTGGCTGTGTTCATGCAAAGATCCTTGCAGCGCAATTGGGTTCTGCTGAAAAAATTTTCAAAGCAAAACAACATTTACTCGAGAAGATAGAGGGCATTGGTGAAATAAGAGCAAAAGCAATTAAAGTATTCAACAATTTTTCTAAAGCAGAAGAGGAAATAAAATTTATTGAGAAGTATAAGATCAAACCTCTTTTTTTGACGGATAGAGACTATCCAAAAAGATTACTGAACTGTTATGATTCTCCTACCCTACTTTTTTATAAAGGCGATGCTGATCTGAATCCATCAAAAGTTGTGGCGATCGTTGGTACAAGAAATCATACAGAATACGGCAAACAACAAACCGAAAAATTAGTAAAAGAACTTTCATCACAAAATATTCTTGTTGTAAGTGGTATGGCATTTGGCATTGATGCAATTGCTCATAAAGCTGCTTTTAAAAATGGTCTTGCTACATTAGGTGTCTTAGGCCATGGTCTTGATCAGATCTACCCGCCAGATCATTCCAATCTGGCAAAAGAAATGCTAAAACACGGAGGCGGTTTGCTAACAGAATTTCGTAGCAACACAAAACCAGATAAACATAATTTCCCAACCCGCAATAGAATTGTTGCGGGTATGAGTGACGCAACAATTGTTATTGAAACAGGAGAAAAAGGCGGCAGTATGATCACCGCTGAATTGGCAAATGGTTATAATAAAGATGTGTTTGCATTGCCCGGAAGAGTAACGGATAATAAAAGTGCAGGATGCAATTTTTTGATTCGGAACAATAAAGCAATGTTGCTAACCGATGCCGAAGAGTTAATTGAAGTGATGGGATGGGAGGAAAAAAGTCAGAAGTCGGAAGTCAGGAGACAGAAAGAATTATTCATTGAATTATCAAAAGATGAAAAGATAATTGTTGAGATTTTAAAAGAAAAAGACCTGGTGCATGTTGACGAGCTGAATTTTAAAAGTGGATTAAGCAGCAGTTCAATGGCTGTTGCAATACTCAACCTTGAATTGCAGGGTGTCGTTGCCACCTTGCCGGGAAAACTTTACAAATTGAATTGATACAATCAATCTATTTTTAACCCAAAATTGCAGAACGTAGTAATATCATTAACCCAAAATTTATATAGTTTGCGCTGATTGATGACTGGGGCAACGTTTTAACCGTTGCTGTTGTCTCAAGTGCTGTAAAGAAAACATTTATCTCTATTTATGCCCTTAAAACTGCTGCGGAAATATTTTGTGGTTTTGTTGGTTCTTTTTTTTCAGGCAAAGATCAGTCTTGGCCAGGCCTGCACGAATTTAGGTCAAACTCCTTCTACCGCTTTTCCTGTTTGTGGTACTATCATTTTTCACCAGGCTTCCGTACCGATTTGCGCAACTGTCAACATATTTGTTCCCGGTTGCTCAACTCAACCCGGAGGAGCAGCCTATCAGAATAAGAATCCCTACTTCTATAAATTCACTTGTTATGCGTCGGGCACATTGGGATTTCTAATAACTCCTTTAGCCCCAAACGAAGATTATGACTGGCAGTTATGGGATATTACCGGGCAAAACCCTGATGCTATTTTTACAAATACCACTTTAGTTGTAACTGGGAACTGGGCGGGCACATACGGCCCAACCGGGGCATCGGCAACTGGCGTTAATTCTATACAATGCGCCTCAGATCCAGCCGCTAATCTTCCAACATTTGCTGCCATGCCGAATCTTGTTGTTGGTCACGAATATATATTAATGGTAAGCCATTTTACAAATGGTCAAAGCGGATATGACCTTTCATTTGGTGGTGGTACCGCTGTTATCACTGATCCAAACATTCCTCATTTAGGCACTGCAAAGCCAGATTGCGACGGAACAAAAATTACCGTGAAGCTGAATAAGAAAGTGAAATGTACCAGCATTACTGCTAATGGTTCTGAATTCAGTTTGCTTCCAGCTGTAACAACTGTTACAGCTGCATTACCCGATTCCTGTGGTTTTGGTTTTGATTTTGATGAAATAACCTTAACGCTGACAGCACCGCTTACCAATGGCAATTATAATCTTGTTATCAACAATGGTAGTGATGGAAATACGCTTCGTGACTATTGTGACAACGTTATTCCCGTTGGTGACAATATTCCGTTTACTTACATGAAGCCACAACCCATATTTGCAGATAGTGTTGGCAAGCCAGGTTGTGCGCCTGACTCCATAAGAGTTTATTTCCCGAAGAAAATAGACTGCGGTACCATTGCTGCCAATGGGAGTGATTTTTCTGTATCTGGTCCTTCTCCTGTTAATGTAATTGGAGCATTTGGACATTGTACCAATAATAAAACAGATTATATCATTGTAAAATTCTCTTCCCCCATATCTATCAAAGGGACATATACTGTTTCATTAAAAGCGGGAAGTGATGGTAATGTTGTGATCGATGAATGCGGACAGGAAACACCTTTACAAACTCTTTCATTTGTTACAGTTGATACTGTGTCTGCCGATTTTCAAAACAACATCTTATACGGTTGTTTGAAAGACACTTTATTCTTTTCGCATAATGGAGCTCATGATGTAAATTATTGGAAATGGAACATTAACAGTTTTCCGGCAGTATTTACACCAACAACGTCTATTATAGCTTCGGCTTCGAGTTCAAACAACGTGAAATTGTTTGTAAGTAATGGCGTATGTACAGATTCTACATCTGTCGTTATCAAATTAGATAATGAAGTAAAAGCATCTTTCGAAATGGAAGATATCATTTGTCCGGAAGATGAAATGTCGGTTAAAAATACGAGTACAGGAAGCATTGATACCTGGCGATGGACCTATGGATCTATTGGAACAAGTTTATTAAAAGATCCGCAGCCATTTCTTTTTCCAACTCTTAGTCGTGAAATAAAATACCGGGTGAAATTAGTGGTGACAAACCAGGCTCTTGGTTGCAGTGATAGTGTAATTAAAATACTTACTGTACTTGACTTCTGTATTATTGATGTACCGAATGCCTTTACGCCAAACAATGACGGCCTCAATGATAAATTCGGTCCGCACAATGCATTGAAAGCAGACAACTATGAATTCAAGGTCTTTAACCGTTGGGGGCAATTAGTATTTCGATCAACGAACTGGAGAGACAGGTGGGACGGAACGATAAAAGGTATTCCTCAACAACCTGGTGTATTTGTTTGGATGCTCAGTTATATACATCGGGATACAAAGCAACAAGTATTTAAAAAAGGTACGGTCACTTTAATTCGTTAGGGTTTTTGATTCATGCAGAGTACGCAGAAGAATGGCGTTCGCAGCATTGCGTCGCTAAAATCGTAACGATCGCTGCGAGAATGAAAAGCTGAACAGAATTGTTGAATTACAAGAGTGCGACCTTTAGATTTGGTTCTTTGAAATAACGGCGAAGGAAAAATAAATTTGAAAAGAAGAGAGGTGCACTATGAGTGCGACTGGAGTTTGAGCTCCGTGTTGCGTATTAGACCTCCCTTCCTTTCTGGTTGCCTGTACCAATTAGAATTTTAGTCATAATGGACTATTAAAGGTCTTAGTAACAGGGCAACTGTATTTGTTTTTCTTAAAAGTAAAATTATGAAAGTCACTTCAATCATGGGTATGGATGTATCCAAAAAGACATTGGACTGCCATCTTTTTGTGCAGCAAAAAAGTTTGTTAGCAGTAAGGAATGATGCCAAAGGCTTTAAAGCTCTAAATCGTTGGCTGAGAAAGGAAGTAAAGAATCTAAATGGGTTACTGGTAGTAATGGAATACACAGGTATTTACACCTACCAGGTGGAACATTTTCTGGAACAACAGAAGATCAGATTTGTAAAACGGCCTGCACTGGATATTAAACGATCTCTTGGAATGGTGAGAGGCAAAAGCGATAAGATAGATGCAAAATTTATAAGCAGGTATGGTTGGATGCGCAAAGAGGAATTACAACCGATGTCGGTTTTGAGTGATACACAGCTTGAGTTACAACAGCTGATGAGCCATAGAGACAAACTAGTATCTGATCATGCTTCTTATCAAAGTAAACTAAAAGAACTTTCAACTCAGATGGGTAAAAAAATAAATAAGCTGATGGTTGCTTCAATGAAAGAAGTGATGAAGGTGTTGGCACAGGAGATTAAAGAAACAGAAAAGACAATTAAAGAATTGATTGACTCAGATGAACCATTGCAGACTAATTACAAATTGGCTTGCAGTGTAACAGGGATTGGTTTTGCTACTGCCGTTCATTTGTTAATAGCAACAGAGAATTTTACCCGGTTTAGTGATGTAAGAAAATTGATTTGTTATTGTGGTGTGGCCCCATTTGAGCATAGCTCAGGAACTAGTATAAGAGGCAAAGTGAGAATAAGCCACCTGGCAAATAAAAAACTAAAATCATTATTAACGATGGCAGCTATTAGCGCTATACAACATGACCCCGAGCTAAAAGCAAAATATGAGCAGAAAGTAAAGGAAGGTAAAGCCAAAATGTGTGTGATCAATATCATTCGGGCCAAACTGATTGAAAGAGTCTTCGCCGTTATCAAAAAACAAAAAGCGTATGAACTCAGATTAGCAGCTTAAAAACATTTTGCCGAATCTTAGAATACGCAACAGATGATGACATAGCACATCAGCTGACCTAATAAAAATTCATTTTCGACTTTCTATCTGCTACCCTATCTTTGCACATGGCAACAAGAAATATTCCCTCTACAGACAATCAATCCCAAAAATTTTTCGGCGAAGGACTCACATTTGATGATGTGCTTTTATTACCCGGCTATAGCCAGGTGTTGCCGAGAGATGTAGAAATAAAAACCCGGCTTACAAAAGATATTACACTGAATGTACCGATGCTTTCCGCTGCAATGGATACCGTGACAGAAGCCAATCTTGCAATTGCATTGGCAAGAGAAGGCGGTCTTGGTATTCTTCACAAAAACATGAGCATTGAAGAACAGGCTGCGCAGGTTCGTAAAGTAAAAAGAAGTGAAAGTGGTTTGATACTCGATCCGGTTACACTGTTGGCAAATGCAACGATCGGCAATGCATTAAAATTGATGAGAGAAAATAAGATCGGAGGTATTCCGATTGTTGATAAGGCAGGTAAGTTGGTTGGCATTCTCACCAACCGTGATCTTCGGTTTGAAGACGATCCAAAAAGGAAAGTGAGTGAGGTGATGACAAAAGAAAATTTGTACACTGCTCCCGAGGGAACCGATCTGAAAAAAGCAGAACAACTTTTCAAGAGGACAAAAGTTGAAAAATTGCCGATAGTTGATAAGCAAGGAAAGCTCAAAGGTCTTTTTACTTACAGCGATATTTTAAAATTAAAAAGTCATCCCAATGCAGTAAAAGATTCATTCGGCAGATTATTGGTTGGCGCCGGCATCGGCATTACAAGAGATATGCTTGATCGTGTTGCTGCATTACAACATGTCGGCGTTGATGTAATTGGTCTTGATAGCGCACATGGACATAGCAAAGGAGTCATTAATGCATTGAAAGATGTAAAGAAGAATTTTAAAAAGATGAATGTGATCGCTGGCAATGTTGGTACCGCTGCCGGCGCAAAAGCATTGGCAGAAGCCGGCGCAGATGCGGTGAAAGTTGGCATCGGTCCCGGATCAATTTGTACTACACGGATTGTTGCAGGTGCTGGTGTGCCGCAACTCACTGCAGTAATGGAAGCATACAGTGAACTGAAACAAAAAAACATTCCGCTTATTGCTGACGGTGGTATCCGTTACACAGGCGATATGGTAAAAGCTCTTGCAGCCGGCGCTGATTGTGTAATGATGGGAAGTGTATTTGCCGGGACTGAAGAAAGTCCGGGTGAAACTATCATCTATGAAGGAAGAAAATTCAAAGAGTATCGTGGCATGGGTTCACTTGGCGCTATGAGCACGGGCAGTAGCGATCGTTATTTCCAGGATGTGGAAGATGATGTAAAGAAGTTTGTTCCCGAAGGTATCGAAGGTCGTGTCGCATATAAAGGCACATTGAAGGAGATCGTTTATCAATATACAGGTGGGCTTCGTGCAGGTATGGGTTATTGTGGTGCAGGCAGTATTGATGATCTAAAGAAAGCAACATTCATTAAGATCACCAATGCAGGAATGAAAGAGAGTCATCCGCATGATGTGGAAGTGACAAGGGAAGCGCCGAATTACAGCAGGAAGTAAATTGCTGATTAGCCAATGTGATGATGTGCTAATTATTTTTATATACACAATGTTATTGCTACTGTCCTCTTCATTTGCGTCGCACTCTTGTGTTTTTGGTAATTCTATTCAGCAAATAAAAAAGTCTCTTTTCGTTCTTAGCTTTTCTTTGCGCCTTTGAGTGAAATAAACTTTTACATTTACCAAAAATATCTCGACGTGAAGCGACTGCTTTTTGCATTTTCACTTTTTACTTTTCACTTTTCAACTTTAGCCCAAGATAGTTGTGGTCTCCGTATCAGTTTACTGACATGCACACCCGGCACAGAACTTTATTCCACATTTGGACATAGTGCATTAAGAGTAATTGACAGCAACAACAATACAGACCTGGTTTTTAATTATGGCACTTTTGATTTTTATGACCCTAAGTTTTATAACAAGTTTGTCAAAGGCAAGCTCTTGTATTTTGTTTCTATTGATTCGCTTCCATCCTTCATATACGAATATGAATATTACAAAAGAGGGATTACCGAACAGGTAATAAATCTTTCTTGCGAAGAAAAACAAAGAATGGTCGCCGCACTTTTTGAAAATGCAAAAGAAGAAAACAAATATTACCGCTATGATTTTAATTATGACAATTGCACTACCCGTCTTCGTGATATGCTTGAAAAAGCCGTAGGGAAACAACTTGAATCAAAAAATATTTTGCCCGCACCAACCACAACATTCAGAAACCTGATTCATAGCTATCTTGACAAAGGTGGCCAGCAATGGAGTAAACTCGGGATCGATATGTTGCTTGGAAATCCAATGGATAAAAAAGTAACAAATCGTGAAGCTATGTTCTTGCCTGATTATTTATTGATGGCCTTTGACAGTTCTAAATTAAATGGGCAACCAGTAGCGCAGGAGAAAAAGATCCTGCTCAATTATTTTGACGCATACAAAACAAAAACAGGCATTACTCCTTTTATTGTTTTTGGGATCTTATTTTTATTGATCGCGGCTTTGAGCATACTTGTTTTCAAAAGATGGAATTTATTTCTCAAAATATTTGATTTCTTTTTCTTTGTTATTGTTGGCTTGATCGGTGTACTGATCTTATTCATGTGGTTTGGAACAGAACATGCAATGTGTAAAAACAATTTCAACTTGTTATGGGCCTTACCAACTCATTTGCCTCTTGCATTTATGTTGTTCAGCAAGAAGCAATGGATTAATAACTACTTTCGCTTTGTCTTTTTCTATACGATCGCTTTATTACTGGCATGGTTCTTTCTCCCTCAACAATTCAATACATCATTATTACCTGTTCTCGGTATCATTTTAGTAAGAAGTTTTTATTTGAGTAAAAGAAGTTGATCGTGGAAAAAACAGTTTTATACCAAAACAGAAAAATATTTTACCGCAGCATTGGCAGCGGTGATCCTATAATGCTTGTTCATGGTTTTGGTGAAGATGGAAATGTATGGGATAAACAAGTTGAACATTTAAAAACCAAATACCACCTTATTGTTCCTGATCTTCCCGGAAGCGGCAGATCAGAAATGATCAATGATATGAGTATGGAAGGAATGGCTGAAGTACTACACACAATCATACATGAAGAAAATATTGACCGAGGTACAGTGATCGGACATAGCATGGGTGGTTATATCACATTAGCTCTTGTCGAAAGTTATTGGAACCATGTAAATGCTTTTGGTCTTTTTCATTCTTCTGCATTTCCTGATGCGGAAGAAAAGATACAAGCCCGCAAAAAAGGAATTGAGTTTATAAAAAAAAATGGAGCTTTTGAGTTTTTAAAAACATCCACTCCAAATCTCTTTTCTCCAAATTCCAAATTACAAATCCCGAATTCCATTGATGGGTTCATTAATAGCTTAAAAGATTTTACTCCTGAAGCACTCATTGCTTATTATGAAGCAATGATGAATCGTCCTGATCGAACTGCTATATTAAAAAGCACGAAAAACTCTGTGCTTTTTATTGCTGGCGAACATGATGTTGCCGTTCCTCTAAATGACATGTTGAAGCAATGTCATCTGCCTGAAAAATCCTACTTTCACGTCCTGAAAAAATCAGGCCACATGGGAATGATGGAAGAAACAGAAAGCGCCAACCGGATGTTAGAAGAATTTTTGCTGGAGAAAGAAAACTAAGTCAGCCGAGAAAATGAAGACAAAATTCCTAAGTGGTATTGTTGCTCTATCACTCACTTTATCGTCTTATGCAAATCATATCGTAGGTGGTGAAATGTACTATACTTTTGACAGCCTGGTAGGAAACATCTATCACTACTCCGTTACGATTAAATTATTCCGAGACTTTTCATCCGGCACTGCATTGGATAATCCGATCAATATAGCCGTCTATGCAAAGGGGTCAAACATTCCAATTACCAAAATAGTTTCTCAAAGTAGTCTAACAACCTTGACTGCTGTTCCTGGCCCGTGCATTGTTAATCCTCCTCTTGTGTCATACCAGGTAGGGCTATACAGTTTTTCTCTTGCTCTTCCGGCTTCTCCATTTGGTTATACCATTACATGGGCCAGGTGCTGCAGAGTAAGTAGTATAACCAATATTACGCCTCCATCTTCTAATTTTGGCGCAACCTATACCGCTGAAATACCGGGCAACTCTGTTGAGCCTACTGGTCCAAAAAATAATAGTGCAAGATTTTTGGGTATAGATACAGTGATCATTTGTGCTGGATATCCATTTACATACAACTTTGGCGCTACTGACGCAGATGGCGATCTTCTTACTTATGAATTCTGTGAAGGATACACCAATACAGGAGGCACAGTTCCAAATCCGCCGGCTCCACCTCCCTATGTTTCTCTCAGTTATAACTCTCCCTATAGCGGTGCTTCGCCAATGGGAAGCGGCGTCAAGATCAATTCCGCAAATGGAATGATAACAGGCACCGCGCCGTCCGCAGGTATTTATGTTGTGACTGTTTGTGTAAAAGAATGGCGGAATGGAGAGCTGCTTGCAACACAGCGAAAAGATCTTCAAATTAAAGTGGCTGATTGCGATGTAGCAACGGTAACACTTGAGCCAAATGGTTATATTAATTGTACTGATCTAAACATGACATTCTCTAATCTTTCGCCCAGTGCTCTTATCAATAATTATTTCTGGGATTTTGGCGATCTGACAACATCTGGAGATACTTCAGGTTTATCCTCACCCACCTACACATATCCTGACACAGGAATTTATGTCGTTAAAGTAGTGGCTAACAGAAATCAGCCTTGTTCTGATTCTACTACTGCACAAGTAAGGGTTTACCCCGGGTTCTTCCCGGATTTTGATCATACCGGTATTTGTATAAATGTGCCGGTGCAATTCAATGATATGACAACAGCAACTTACGGCAGTGTAAATTTCTGGAGATATGATTTTGGCGTTAATTCTCTTTTAAATGATACTTCACGGCTGCGAAGCCCGCAATATACATTTGCAACTGTCGGAAGTTATACTGCTGAATTTATTGTTGGAAGTACCAAAGGTTGTCGGGACACTATCTATAAAACTGTGACCATTATTGACAAGCCGCCTATCCTGATGGCATTTCATGATACACTTATCTGTAGTGTAGATACGTTACAATTAAAAGCAAACAGCAGCGGTGCCATTTCCTGGATGCCTAATTACAATATTATTAATTCAACTTCGGCGGTGCCATCCGTTTTTCCAAAAACAACCACATGGTATACTGTCGAGTTTAATGATAATGGCTGCCGCAACAAAGATTCAGTCAGAGTAAGAGTTATTAGTAGTGTTAGCCTCACCGCAAGTAATGATACTGCTATTTGTGCCAGGGATCCAATACAGCTTTCTGCCAATACCGATGGATTACAATATGCATGGTCACCCGATCCAACATTAAATAATCCAAATATATTAAACCCGATCGCAATGCCATCTGTAACCACAACTTATCAAATTACATCAAGGGTCGGTGGATGTATTGCAACTGAAAATGTAGTTATCACAGTTATACCAAGGCCAACGATAGATGCAGGTAATGATGTTGATATTTGTTACAATTCAACAACACAACTGAATGCACAAACAAATGGAACAGTCTTTATATGGTCCAATGCATCAAGTTTAAGTGAAGTAGGTGTTCTGAATCCAATTGCCACTCCAAAAGCCACTACTTCGTATATATTGGCAGCAACAGATATTTCTTCCGGCTGCCCAAAACCTTCTTATGATACTGTAACTGTAACTGTATTGCCGAAAGTAAATGCATTTGCAGGAAATGACACGGCGGCAGTCGCTAATTTTCCATTCCAATTAAAGGCAACGGGTGGTGTAAATTATCAATGGTACCCTCCAACAGGACTAAATAATCCAAACATACAAGGGCCAACAGCTATGCTGGATGGCAGCCCTGAATTTGTCGCCTACATGGTTACTGTTACTGACCAGGCAGGCTGCTTTGATACGGCAAGTCTTAATATCCGGGTCTTTAAGACTGGGCCGGAAATTTTTGTACCAACTGGTTTTACTCCAAATGGTGATGGACGAAATGATTTATTCAGACCAATATATGTTGGAATGAAAACAATAGATTTTTTCCAGGTATATAA
This sequence comes from Chitinophagaceae bacterium, assembly GCA_035764525.1. GTDB lineage: Bacteria > Bacteroidota > Bacteroidia > Chitinophagales > Chitinophagaceae > VBAS01. The sequence goes on from DASTZB010000235.1 coordinate 46,801, forward strand.
TCGCTGGGGAGGTTTGCTTTATAGCCATAATATGAATGATGGACAAGGATGGGATGGAACAATCAATGGCACCAGACAAAACACGGGTACATTTATTTGGATGGTAAGGGCAACCGATATTATGGGGAAAGTTCATCTAAAAAAAGGAACTGTACAGCTAATCCGGTGATCAGACCCAAATAACTTTTTAACAGCCTCTTTGCATCAGAGTTTTTATTTCCTATGACAACTTTATTGTGCAGCATTCGTTTATGTATCAAGGTCTTTCAGAGGAGCGATAACTGTGATGATAATTAGGCATGCAGTTAAATTTTTGTAATTTCAGATCGGATTCCGGCCCGGTGGAAACTATTCTCCTGGCCAAACCGTCGTTCGATTCTGAAAAAATCTTACAGTAAGAACCTTCGAACCATATCCCGAATGAAAAAATTATTGGCTATATTTTTTATATTTTGCGCCGTTCCTTCTTTTGCCCGTCACATTACTGGTGGCGAAATATTCTATGAGTATTTAGGTCCCGGTACTGCTGCTGGTACAAGTCAGTACAAAATTACCCTGCGACTTTTCCGAGATTGTTTTTCGACTGGAGCACAACTTGACCCTACAATTAGCCTCGGTATCTTCGATAAGTTGTCAGGCGCAGCGGTAAATGGCTCACCATTTTCTGTAAGTCTTGATCATATACAACAGATACAAAAAAGTGGAAATATTCCGTGTATTATTAACCCTCCGCAAGTCTGTTACCAGGTTGGCTTTTATTATTTGACAATAACACTTCCCAATAACCAAATGGGGTATTGGATATCATTCCAGCGTTGCTGCCGAATAGATAATATTACAAACCTGGCTGTTGCTATTGGTGTTGGCGCCTCTTATGTTGGCAGTATTGCAGGCAGCAACACATTGGGAGATATGACTACCAATCATAATTCAAGTCCACAGTTTTATTTGAGGGATACAGCATTGGTTTGCCAAAACAGGAATTTTACACTTGATTTCAGCGCATCAGATCCAGATGGAGATGTTCTCACCTATGGATTTTGTGAAGCATATAATGGTGGCAGTGAAGGAAATCCTGTCATACCTAATCCAGCGCCACCACCATACAATGTCGTTCCGTATGGCAATGGCTTTAGTGCCGGTGCACCAATGGGCCCCGGAGTTACGATCAATCCAACTACTGGCATTATTTCCGGTATTGCGCCGGGAGCAGGTTCTTTTGTTATTACTGTTTGTGTAAATGAATGGAGAAATGGCACCATAATAAACACTCATCGAAAAGATTTTATTCTAAAGGTTGCTGATTGCGATTTCGTAGCAGCGCAACTCCCACTGTCCGCCGTGTACTGCGATGATTTCAATGTTAGTTTCGCAAACCAAACTCCTACTTCACTTATTTATTCATGGCATTGGGATTTCGGTATCACCGGAACTTTGAATGATACATCAAACATAGAAAAGCCTTCTTTTACTTATCCTGATACCGGCATATATAAAATTAAACTTGTTGTTAATCCAGGTGATCCATGTTCTGACTCGGCAACAATGCAGATAGGACTTTATCCCGGCTTTTTTCCCGATTTTGTTTCGTTGGGTATTTGCGTAGCTAAACCAACCTCGTTTACGGATGCAACGACGACTGCCTATGGAGTTGTAAACGCTTGGCGATGGGATTTTGGAGAGCCAGCCGTGAGTAATGATACATCCCGTTTGCGAAATCCTGTTTATAGTTATCCAACTGTTGGTATAAAGAGTGCCCAATTAATAGTTCAAAGCAGCAAAGGTTGTATTGATACCGTAACAAAAGATATTACCATTATTGATAAGCCACCGATCACACTTCCTTTCCGTGATACGCTTATTTGCAATATAGATACATTGCAATTAGCTGCTTCAGGTTCGGGAGTATTTGCATGGACGCCAAATTATAATATCCTTTTAGCAAATACTGCCAATCCTCTCGTTTATCCGAAAACAACAACATGGTATAAGGTTCAATTAGATGATAATGGTTGTATCAATAATGATTCGGTAAGAGTCAGGGTTGTGGATAAGGTTACGCTAACGGTAAGACCAGATACAACATTTTGTGCCGGTGATGGAGTCCAGTTAGGCGCTAACACGGATGGATTAAAATTTTTGTGGACACCGAATTTAAGTCTTAACAATCCCACCATACTCAACCCTATTGTAAATCCTCCTGTAGCTACCACTTACCAGCTTACAGCAAAAATTGGAAAATGTTCTGCTACTGATGATGTAACCGTTTTCCCTATTCCTTATCCAATAGTTAATGCGGGGCCAGACGTTTCAATATGTTATAATACTTCTGTACAATTAAATGCAAGTATTGTAGCCAATAGTTTTTTTTGGAGGCCCCAAGGCTCCTTGAGCGATCCGAATATTCTTAATCCTATTGCTCACCCGGCATCGACAACGAAATATATTTTAACGGCAACTGATATATTAGGATGCC
>DASTZB010000236.1:0-4488 GCA_035764525.1 Chitinophagaceae bacterium
ATTAACTAAATAAGGGTTCTAGATCAATAGGTCGAATCGGGAGGATTATGTAAGAAGAAATATTTGCGGAATAGTTCTAATCAATTTCATTTTCACCCAATTCTTTGGTGAGTTTGGTGAAGCCGATCACTTCTCCTTCTTCATCATGCAAGGCAGTAATCAGGATACTTCCCCAAAAAGTTTTGCCACCTTTTCTTACTCTTTTTCCTATATGACGTGCTCTGCCTTCTTTCATAGCCAGTTCGATTAATTTTTCAGGTAATTTTTCTTCCCTATCCCGGGGCAGGTAAAAAATGCGAAAATTTTGCCCCACAATTTCCTCTTCTTTGTACCCTTTTATTGATTCGGCCCCTTTATTCCATGTCAAAATTGTACCATCAATATCGAGAAGAATGATCGCATAATCCTGTATTTCCCTGATCATTTGGTGGTGTAACTGTTGAAGTCTTTCTGTTTTGTTCATAAGAGCAGTCATTGGTATCGTGGTTTGGTGTAAGAGGCTACAAATTGGATGCCTGAATGATTTATCATATTGTCAAAAAAAGAAAGGCGGTATATTCAGCTTCAATATATAATAATTTGAGTTTATTATCCGGAATTTCGTTGTGCAACCCCCGAACGATTATCAGTTATTAAGAATAATTTATTTTCTTGTCGTTTTGCTTTAGTCCTAAAACAACCAAGGATGATTTGCTTACCTCAAGACATAGTTCCTCATCTTCTGAAATTATAGTAAAATCTTTATCATCAATTTGTATTTGGCGCTTCGTGAATAAAGGAGTAGATAAATAGTAACGATTAAAAACGGTCATCGCAGTTTTCCCAGGCTTGTAAAAGATCAGCGTTTTTGTTTTATCCTTAATGTCTTTAAAAAGGGGAAGAATGAATTGATAAAATATCTTTCCAAAAAATATTGTAGCGATTAAAAAAACAAATAGACCGATATATGGTCCCAATTTCAACATTCTTGTCATTTCTTCATCGTCTAGATCTGAAGGATCAACTATCATTTTAAAAGCCATTGGAGCATTATAATAAAGTATTAAAGCTCCTCCAAGAAATAATACGTAGATTGGTAGGTAAATGATAACCTGCCTGAAAACTTTATCTCTCAATAGTTGTATTTCTTCCGGTTGCAATTGTTGTTCTTCGGTGTAAGAGATTTGTTCTTTTAGTAATTTTTCCCTGGGCATTGTTGCTTTATTTAAATCTTCCACTTACTACCAACTCTTTGCTTCCCGCCGTATAAATATAAAATCCTTCTCCACTTTTGCAACCAAGTTTGCCAGCAGTTACCATATTTATCAGCAAAGGACATGGCGAATATTTAGGATTGCCAAAACCATCATGCAGCACATTTAAAATCGAAAGACAAACATCCAAACCAATAAAGTCGGCGAGTTGTAATGGCCCCATTGGATGTGCCATGCCGAGTTTCATAACTGTATCAATTTCTTCCACACCGGCCACACCTTCGTATAAGCTATAGATAGCTTCGTTTATCATCGGCATTAGAATTCGATTAGCAATAAAACCCGGATAATCATTCACAACGCATGGTGTTTTTCCAAGTTGCTTACTTAGTTCAACAATTGTATTTGTTACTTCTTTACTTGTAGAGTACCCATTGATCACTTCAACCAGTTTCATTACAGGAACAGGATTCATAAAATGCATTCCAATTACCTTATCGGCCCGGCCTGTGCTATTTGCAATTTTTGTTATAGAGATCGATGACGTGTTAGTGGCGAGAATGGTATTTTTAGACGCAGCCTTATCAACTTCTTCGAATATTTTTAGCTTCAGGTCGGCGTTTTCAGTCGCTGCTTCGACTACAAGGTCTGCATTACTAACTCCTGCAGCCAGATCAGATTCGACTGCAATATTTGCAAGCAATGATCTTTTTTGTTCTTCAGTAATCGTATTTTTTGCCACCTGCCTATCGCAATTTTTACCGATCGTTTCCAGCGCCTTATTCAGTTGATGCAATGAAATATCAACAAGTGTTACCTTAAAACCATTTTGTGCAAATACATGGGCAATGCCATTGCCCATTGTACCGGCGCCGATGACTGAAATATTTTTCATATAGCTGATTTGATTAAAAGTATAAATTTTATAGGTAGAAGAAAAATTTCACGCACAGTCCAGAGTTCCCAGCGTTGCTTCGCAAAATCGTTGCAATCGCTGCGAGAAATAAAATAGCTGAATAGAATCGTTGTCGTACAAGAGTGCCCCGATATTCATCGGGGTTTCGCTTCGCTCAACGATAGATGCCATGAAAACTGAACGATAAACTGAGCGTAGCAACAGAAGCTGATAAGAATTACTGTTGCTGGCTACATAATTTTCCTCATAATCCTTTTAAATCATGAGAATCGCGGTTTTAATTCTTCTTCTTAAAATCTCCACGCTTCCAGGCTTCGATAAATTCCATCCATGCAGCGGGGTTAAATATATTTTGTGGAGGAAGTCCGCCGGCATAATAAGCTTTTGTAGCAACATTTTTCAATTGTATGTTGGATGCTTCACGGCCATCGGAAGGTGTGCTTTGCATCAAGGCTCTTCGTTTTGCAACTGATGTATTTTTTCTTGCCGTCTCGTAATCATCATCAGGGATCTTTATATTGGCAAAATCACGGGCAAACTGAGCCGCACTGGGCCTCGGCCGGATAATTGTTGCAGGAAGATAGACAGTATCAGCTACCATTAACTGTACTACACTGTATTGGTTTCCTTCCAGGTTTTTTGGGATAGCAACAACTTTTGGTTTATAACTGACATGGGTAAATTCAACAACGTCGCCTTTAAGTACAACAATAGAAAAAACACCCTGGTTATTAGTGATCGTTCCGCGGTTCTGGCCTTTTATCACTACACTTACAGCCGGAATGCCGACAAGACTGTCGGCTGTCATCACTACGCCATAAAGTTGAACAACGGAATCACGAACGTTTTCAAACTGTGCTTTTGATGTTGCAGGAATAAAAAACAGCAATAAAATGAGGTATTGTACAATTTTCTTCACCGCGTCAAAAATAACGACAAGTTGCTGATTTCGTAAAACAAATTCGGCTGTATAATGGCTAACTTTGCAGCTTCGAAATACTTTTAACAAATACTTGTAAATGACAACTGAAAAAATTCTTGAGGCGCTTGGAAATGTACAGGAACCTGATCTTGGAAAAGACCTTGTAACCCTAAATATGGTGAAGGATATTGAGATCAGTGGAAATGATGTTTCATTTACTGTCGTGCTTACTACACCTGCCTGCCCGTTAAAGGATATGATCGGCAATGCCTGTGTAAATGCGATAAAAATATTAGTAAATAAAGAGGCAAATGTAAAAGTAAATTTCACATCAAATACAACTACAAAAAGAACTGACGCCGGTTCTGTGTTACCAAATGTAAAAAATATTATTGCTGTTGTAAGTGGGAAAGGTGGAGTAGGTAAATCAACTGTGGCCGCAAATCTTGCTCTTGCATTATCGCAAGGCGGTGCAAAGGTTGGTTTGATGGACGCTGATATTTATGGACCAAGTGTGCCAATCATGTTTGGTCTTCGTGGCGAAAGACCGATGATGATGGATGTAGGAAATGATAAAGGAATGATCGTTCCGCTGGAGAGATACGGAATTAAAGTAATGAGCATTGGTTTTCTTGTAGATGAAAAAAATGCAGTTGTTTGGCGTGGACCGATGGCCAGCAGTGCTATTCGTCAATTTGTAACCGATGTTTTTTGGGGTGAATTGGATTATCTCGTTGTCGATATGCCTCCGGGTACTGGTGATATTCATTTAACATTGGTACAAACTGTACCGGTAACAGGAGTTGTGATCGTTACAACGCCACAGGATGTAGCATTGGCCGATGCAAAAAAAGGAATTGCAATGTTTGGGCAGGCGCAAGTAAATGTTCCTATCATTGGTTTGGTCGAGAACATGAGTTATTTCACACCAGCAGAATTACCCAATAATAAGTATTACATATTCGGTAAAGAAGGTGGAAAAAGGTTAGCGGATGAATATGATCTTCCATTTCTCGGACAAATACCATTAGTGCAAAGTATACGTGAAGGAGGTGACCAGGGGGTACCGATCATGATGAGTGATGATGAGATCACTAAAAAAGCATTTGAAGATTTTGCTGGGATCGCCGTAAGAAGTATAGCTATGCGAAATGCACAAATGCCAAAAACAACACCGGTAGAATTTGCTAATCAATAATAATATTTCCATCCATAGGCAGCATAAATTCTTTTGGGGGAATAAATTTTCCCCTCTTTGATGGTGAGATAAACTTTACGGATGTCTTTAATGTTTTTTTTCGGGTCACCATCAATCAAAATAAGGTTAGCGATTTTGCCTTCCGCAACGGTTCCATATTTATCCAGCAATCCATATTCTTTTGCAGGAAAATAAGTAGCCATTCTTAAGACATCATAATTAGGAATGCCGCATTCGCTATAAACTTCCAGTTCATGCT
>DASTZB010000237.1:0-2267 GCA_035764525.1 Chitinophagaceae bacterium
CTGGCGCCTTGATTTTTAAACTCATTATAAAGACCATCACTAAAGTTTTTTATGTTTTGAGTTTGTGTTGCACCTCCACCTGCAGGAGCCGGAAAGATAGCAGTAGTAATCCGGGCAAGAGCCGCATTCAAACTTTCATCCCAATGATAGGCATAGCCCGGTTGGATTGTTGGAAGAGCAGAGAGATCTCTAATCTGTCCGGATAGTGATTGATAGGCGGGCATACCTGGGACTACGGCTTCGTAAGCGCCAAGGCCAGTGTAGCCAAGCAGTCGGGCTGCGGTAGGGCCTGCTACTGCGGTTGCTCTATATATAGTCAGCTGAAAGTCGATCCACCGGAATAATACATCCGATGAATACTCTTTGGTTTGCTTTAAGTGACCACGGCCGCTGTTATTTGCAGCTGTAGCAATTTCTTCTTTCTTTTTATTGGGAGTGTTGATATCCTTCTGGCAGGAATAAAGGAAAATGGTAACCAAAGCAAGTTTCGCAAAAGCAAAAACGAGTTTCTGTTTCATAATATGTTTTTTGAAAGTGTGGAAAATGAATATTGAAAACTACTGATTCAACCAGGCACCGGACAAGCGTCTTAATACCTGTAATCACTACCGTGAAAACACCTCCTATTTATTAAAAATTATATTGGTTATTTTTTTTGCTCTCCCATAAAAAAGCTTTAAACCCTTAATGGGACAAAAATAAAATGCCTGCGGGCTGAGCGTTTCTTATTTCGTTCAACTGTCAAAAGCCAATGGCAAATCCCTGAATTGGTAATATCTAAACCTCTTGTCGGCGACAGGCGATTTTTATCACTATTAAGATGGAGTACTCCTAATACTTTTTAGAAATAATCTTTTACAGAATTGATTGTTTGCATTTATAGAACAAAGAATGATTTTATATTCTCACATCGATGTATTGTCACAAACATTTTTCTACAATGCTTCTTTTTTTTGTTTGGAACAATATTCCATGCATATTTCTTCTTGATACACACAACAAAAACTATTTGTGTATCTAAACCTCCAGCTTCCATACCTGGTTGGATAAAACGTCATTTAAATTCCCTCCGGCTACATAAATTTTGTATTATTGGGTAATTCACGAAAGCCAGGATGGATCAGAACTCAAAAATGATTACTCTCTTAAAGGTAATCTTTACTTGTAGCATATCGGAATGACTTTATAAAAGCTGGTTCACTTCTTCTTGCTCCAGACAATAAAATCTACCTGCGGAATTTTCTTAAGGCTTAATTGGCGAAGCATATTGTTCTATTGACTTCGCTGCAAAAAAATTTAAAAATAAAAAATAGGCCGCAGCTTTCGCTACGGCCTTTTGCCTTTGTCTTTTGACCAAGTATTGATCGGTAAGATCGTATCTGCTAGATTAACAACAGTGATGATAACTCTGATGTTAAACTGGTTTGAAACAGAAACACAGATTGGTAAAATTTCAAATTCCAATATAACAAACGATCAGAAAATCATCTTACCTGTATGTCACCCACCCTGTCGCCAATGATCTTTGCCATTCTTAATCCTTCAGTTATGGAAATGAGATAATGGATGCCTGCGTAGTTCCGGGATATGCCTGCCTGCTCAGCAACACCAAAAATGCTGCTATAAGTTTGTGTTGGAAATCCCCTGAAATCGTATGAATGATCTACTACTGTGTGGTCATTGCCAATTACACGGGCCACTGCCTGCATAATCGTTCCCGTTACCATCGCATGTGCCGCAGGATATTCCGGGTGAGGTGGTGTAGGAATAAGGGGTAACCAGTTCGGGTCAAATATTTTCCTTATGTAGGTTGCAGGCCTCAGCAAAAAATTGGCATACTTAGAACGAAAGGTTACGATGGTTGTTTCCCTTTCTGCAATGCCTGCCTTGGCGTAAGCTTCTGCAACGGTAGCTAAGTCTAAACCTAACTGCTCAAATGCCTGGGTAATAACAAAAAAATCATGGCCCGGTGGAGTATAGCCCGTTCCATTACCCTGGTCGAGCCAATGCAAAGCGATGGCCTTTTGCTCGGGAGTATTTGCAATGGATTGGTCATATACTTGCTTTTCCATATTGTAAAACGGTGTGCCCGGTGTTTCACTGTATGCGAGTGGAAAGGGGTTGGAAATAGCGGTGGCATCGGCCATAATATATGGAGTTGCATACTGCACAAATGGATTGACTGGGATTGCTGGATTACCAGGTGCAGGCTGCCATGAGCCGGGGAATGGCAAGGGCAACACATAACCTGTGTTGGTGGGGTTCAT
>DASTZB010000238.1:0-21353 GCA_035764525.1 Chitinophagaceae bacterium
AATATTCGATCACATTCCAGCCATTCATAGTTATACCAACCGGTAAGATAGGATTGGTAATGGCTAAAGATGGGGCAGAGCTTGAAACAGGCGCCATACTTGCCCGCAAAGTTGAGTGTGATACATTTCAAAGCGCTGAAGCATTTTTGAAAGCCGGTGGTAGGAAAGGACGACAAACAGATATTATCGCGCCAGGCTCATATCGTATCAACACTTTGTTATTTGATATTGAAATAACAGACCTTATAAGTATTCCTGATAATGCAGTGGGTGTAGTAACCACGATGGAAGGAAAACCGTTGGAAGAAGGAAAAATTGCCGGAAGAATTATTGATGATGGTAATAAATTTCAGGACGTTGATAAATTTTTGGACAGTGGCGGTTATAAAGGATTGCAGGAACAAGTAATTCTTGCTGGTTCTTATTTCTTGAATCCGTGGTTTGTAAAAATGGAAATGGTTAAAATGACCGAGATCCCAATTGGACATGTTGGCGTTGTTATTTCATATGTAGGAGAAGATGGTAAAGACCTGAGCGGCGCTGAATTCAAACACGGGAATATTGTTGCAAAAGGATATAAAGGAGTTTGGAATGAACCATTAGGTCCCGGTAAATATCCTATCAATCCTTATATCATGAAAGTAGAACTGGTGCCGACTACAAACCTTGTTCTTAACTGGGCAAGTGCAAGAAGTGAAAGTCACCAGCTTGATAAAAATCTTTCAACGATCACTGTTCGTAGTAAAGATGGTTTCCCTTTTAATCTTGACGTATCGCAGATCATTCACATTCCAACAACAGAAGCGCCGAAAGTGATTGCACGATTTGGTAACATGAACAATCTTGTAAGCCAGGTGTTGGAACCAACTATTGGTAACTATTTCCGTAACAGTGCGCAGGATAGTGATGTGATTGCATTCCTTGGTACACGTAAAGAAAGACAGCAATCTGCAAAAGATCATATTGGCCGTGTGCTTGAACAGTATAACGTTTTCGGAGTAGATACTCTTATCGGTGATATTGTTCCTCCTGAAAGCTTGATGAAAACACTTACTGATCGTAAGTTGGCTGAAGAGCAAAAGATAACTTACGAAACTCAGAAGAAAGCACAGGAAACAAGGCAGGCATTGGAAAAAGAAACTGCTGTAGCTGAAATTCAAAAAGAGATCGTAAAAGCTGATCAAGGTGTGCTCATTGCCGAACGCATTGCTGATGCTGCGGTGAAAAAAGCCACTGGTGATGCAAACAGTGTTCGTTTGCAGGCAAATGCCGAAGGCGATCGTTTGAAATTATTAGCAACTGGTGAAGCAGAAAAAGTAAGATTGCTTGCAAAAGCAGAATCTGAAAAGATTGAGTTACTTGCAAAAGCAAATGCTGAGCAAATCACTTTGACAGGTAATGCTGAAGCAGAGAAGATCCTTGCTATTGGTAAGTCAAATGCGGAATCATATAAACTCTCTGTTGATGCGATGGGTGGCAATAATTTCACGCAGTTAAAAGTGATGGAGTCGATCGCGAGCCAGAATGTAAAGATCATGCCTGATGTTTTGATTGGAGGTGGTGATAATGCCAATGGAGGTATAAGTGGTTTATTGGGTTTGCAGATACTTGAACAGTTAGGCAAAAAGGTAAATAATGGAAACGATAAGGAAAAGAAGAATTAACCTAATAAGTCGAGTTAATAAAAATATAATCCCGCCATTGGCGGGATTTTTTATACTACCGGCTAAGCCAGTTTGTAAAGCAAGACTTATATTCGCTGAATAAATTTGCCGGATGAAGAAAACTTTTAGTCTTTTATTTATTTTCTTTTTCTCTTTCGAACTAATTGCTCAATCCCTGCCTACACGGACCTCTGCTGATATGTATCAGGCCATTCGCAAATTGAATGTACTTGGCACTGTTCTGTATGTTGCTGCGCATCCTGACGATGATAATGCAAGATTGATAGCTTATTTCGCAAAAGATAAATTATACCGTACCGGGTATTTATCAATGACAAGAGGGGATGGCGGACAGAATTTAATTGGCGACGAACAAGCGTTTGAGTTGGGATTGATACGAACACAGGAATTATTAGCCTCAAGAAAGGTCGATGGAGGCGAGCAGTTTTTTTCCCGGGCTTATGATTTTGGTTATTCAAAAAACCCTGACGAAACATTTTCTATATGGGATAAAGAAAAAATATTGAGTGATGTGGTGTGGGTGATCAGAAAAATTCAACCGGATGTTGTGATTACAAGATTCCCAACAACAGGGGAAGGTGGGCATGGACATCACACTGCTTCTGCAATTTTAGCCAATGAAGCATACGCCGCTGCTGCAGACCCAAATCGTTTCCCAGAACAATTGAAATATGTAAAGCCCTGGCAGGTGAAAAGAGTTTTGTGGAATACTTTCAATTTTGGCGGAGCAAATACGACTAACGCAGATCAATTCCATTTCGATGTTGGCATTTATAATCCTTTGCTGGGAAAAAGCTATGGAGAGCTCGGTGCAGAAAGCCGTAGCCAGAACAGAACGCAGGGAACAGGATCAACATCTGTGATCGGACAAGCAATTGAATATTTCAGAACAACCAAGGGTGATCCACCAATAAACGACCTTATGGATGGAGTGGATGTTAGCTGGAAAAGAGTAAAAGGTGGTGAAGAAATAGAAAAAATAGTGAATGGATTGATCGCTTCATTTGATTTCGGACATCCTGTAAATTCTGTAAAGGGATTAGTGCAATTATACAGGGCCTTGCAACAACTGCCTGATGGTTATTGGAAAACACGGAAGCTAGAAGAAACAAAAGATCTGATCGAGCAATGCAGTGGTTTATTTATTACAGCCACATCACCACAGCAATATGCTGTGCAAACAGATTCTGTTCGTATCAATTTTTTACTGAATAACCGTGTTGGAATAAATGCTTCGTTAATAAAAGTACAGGTGGACGCTTTTGACTCTTCTTTCAATTTGCCGTTGACAAAAAATGTGAATGTAAATTTTGGAAAGACTTTTTTTGTTCCGGATTCTAAACCCATCACGCAGCCCTATTGGCTTGCTAATAAAATGGAGGAAGGGTATTTTAATGTAAATGACCAATTGAAGATTGGCCAGGCAGATGTTGATCCAGCTTTTATTGCTGCCATCACTGTTACTATTGAAGGAGAAAATTTCAATTTTGAAAAACCAGTAAAATTTAAGTTCACGGATCCGGTGCATGGAGAATTATATGAACCGCTGGTTATTATTCCTCCCTTTGATGTATCAATTCCAAGTGATCTTGTTGTTTATAAAATGAATTCAAAAGATAACCAACTCACTCAACCAGCCATTTTTAAAGCCAATAAAGATATTCCAGATGTAAAAATATATGATGGCGACAGAAGCATTCCTGGATCTGAAAAGATGGCTTTATCTAAAGGACAATTGAGAGAGGTGGAAACGTTGAAACCTTTTAATGCATCCGATACCGTTTCTAAATTGACAGTAACAGAATTCAAGTATAAAAAAGGCGGCGATATTGCCAAGTCAATTCGTAGCATCAAATATGACCATGTACCTTATATAACTTATTTCAAAAATGCGGAAAGCAAACAATTGGCATTGAAGATCGAAACCTATGGGAAAAAGATCGGTTATATTCCGGGAGCAGGTGATAAGATACCTGCTGCATTAGAACAAATGGGTTTTGATGTGAATATCCTTTCTCAAAAAGAACTAAATAAGAACGACCTCGGCAAATTTGATGCAGTGATGGTTGGAGTGAGAGCTTATAACACAAATGAGTTTATGGCCAACTATTATGATAAACTGATGAAATATGTAAATGAAGGCGGCAATTTAATTGTTCAATACAATAATACACAATTCAGGAATAATCAGCAGCCAAAGATTGGCCCATACAATTTTACTATTTCAGGTAAACGGGTTACCGATGAAAATGCTACTGTGAATTTTTTGAACCCCGATCACCCGGTATTGAATTTCCCCAATAAGATAACGCAAGATGATTTTAAGGGATGGATCCAGGAACGGAGCATTTATCATGCTTCAAATTTCGATCGGTCAAAATTTGAAACTATTTTCTCTATGCATGATCCCGGCGAAGGTGATGATGATGGCAGTTTGATCATTGCTAAATATGGAAAAGGTGTTTTTGTTTACACCGGTTTGGTTTTCTTCCGTGAATTACCAGCTGGTGTGCCGGGTGCTTATCGTTTACTGGCAAATTTGATTGCACTTAATAGAAAAAAGGCGTTTTAATGAGTAAGCAGGGAGATGACACAAGAAGAACAATGGCTGTGATTTTGACTGTGGTGATCGGGCTTGTTCTTGGATTTATAATTAAGAGAGTTACCGTCGGTTTATTAATTGGTCTTGCGTTAGGGCTTTTACTTTCAGGATTAGTCAGGAAAAAATAATTACAATAATATACTTGAGTATGGAGGAGGGCAACGATAAAATACCTTTATTCAAATCATGGGGTCAATGGTATTTTTTCATCATTGCGTTTCTTATACTGCTTATCATCTTGTTTAGCCTCTTTACCAAAGCCTTTTCATGAGCCAACTTGATTGGATAATACTTGCCGCTACATTGGTCGGGATAATTGCTTATGGTTTATACAAAAGCCGTACTACCCACAATCTTGATGGTTATATTCTTGCTAACAGAAGTTTACCATGGGGATTGGTATTGCTTAGCATTATGGGCACACAAGCAAGTGCGATTACATTTCTCTCCGCTCCCGGCCAGGCATATACAGATGGAATGCGGTTTGTTCAGTATTATTTTGGCTTACCGATCGCAATGGTGGTCATCTGTATATTTTTCGTTCCCATTTTTAGTAAGCTGAAAGTTTATACGGCGTATGAATTTTTGGAGAACAGGTTTGATGGCAAAACAAGAACCCTCACTTCTTTTTTATTTTTGTTGTCAAGAGGAGTATCAACGGGTATCAGCGTATTTGCGCCTTCCATTATTCTTTCATCGTTATTGGGTTGGAATATCTACTGGACAAATTTATTTATGGGCGGCTTGCTGATAATTTATACACTTAGCGGTGGTGCAAAAGCAGTCGCTTATACACAACAACTACAGCTCATCATCATTTTCACCGGAATGTTTTTGGCAGCTTATATGGTCGTACACATGTTGCCAAAAGATGTTGGCTTTATTGACTCATTACAGGTTAGTGGTAAACTCGGAAGGCTGAATGTTATTACCACTGGTTTTGAAAAAGGAAATGGTTTTGACTGGGGAGATAAGTATAATTTATGGAGTGGCATCATTGGTGGATTCTTTCTTGCTTTATCTTATTTTGGAACAGATCAGAGCCAGGTGGGGCGTTATCTAACTGCAAAATCACTTACAGAAAGCCGAATGGGTTTGTTGATGAATGGTCTTGTAAAAGTGCCCATGCAATTTGCTATCTTGTTGATCGGCGCATTGGTGTTTACTTTTTATCAATTTAATAATGCTCCTTTATTTTTTAATCAATCGCAATTAAACAAACTAGAGAACACCTCGCATAAAGATTCATTGTCTATTGCTAAAAAAATTTACAATGATCTGTCTGAGCAAAAAAAGTCTACGGTTGCCCTTTTTGCAAATGCGGAAACGAAAGAAGAAAAAGATAATAAGGCTGTTGAGCTAGGCCATCTGCAATATCAATCTGATAGTATTCGGAAAAAAGTAAAGACTTGGATGCAAGCAGAAAAAATTGAGGGAGATACAAGTGATACCAATTATATTTTTCTTCGATTTGTCGTTGACAACCTTCCGAAAGGAATGGTTGGGTTATTGATAGCCATAATTTTTTTGGCATCATGGGGCAGTATAGCGGCAGCTATTAATTCTCTTGCATCAAGTACAATGGTAGATTTTCACCGGCGCTTTTCAAAAAAGGAAATTACAAATGAAGCGGAGTATCAAATGTCAAAGCGCTATACACTTTTATGGGGGATCTTTTGTGTGATTGTTGCTATGTACTCTTACAATCTTGGAAATAGTCTTATTGAAACTGTGAATGAACTGGGCTCAATTTTTTATGGGCCGATCCTTGGAGTTTTCCTTGTAGCATTATTTTTTAAGAAAATCACAAATGGCTCGACTGTTTTTTATGCAACAGTATTGACACAGCTACTGATTTTTGCAATTTATATTCCAGCTAAATTGAATTTGATCGGCTTAGGTTTTCTCTGGTTAAATCCTATTGGGGCTTTTGGCGTTATTCTTTTTGCTTTTCTTTTACAACCAATGATGGCAAAAAGAAAAACCCTGCCATAAGCAGGGTTATAAATATTTTCTGGAAGATTCTACTTCATTTCTTTTTGCAACTTCTCATTCAAAGCAACATAATCATCGTTCTTGGCTTTTTTTGCGATCTCAATTGATTTGTTTGAAGTGGCAATAGCATCAGCTTTCTTACCAAGCATTTTTTGGGCACGGGCTTTTTGATATAATACCCAGAATGCTTCAGGGTTTTGAGCATAAGCTTTATCAAGCCATTCTACTGCTTTGTTCAGGTCTTTGCCATTATCAATGTAATATTGAGCTGCGGCAAAATAAGGTCTGTTATCTCCTTCCATTGTGCCTTTGATCTGCTCCATTACCTTACTATCAACATCGGATGTTACTTCAAAGCCGGCAAAAACATTAGCCCATACCAATCCAATAGTGCAGCTATTGCTTTTTATGTTATCAATATTGATCATCATCGTTTCAATTGAAAATGGTAAAGCTTCTGGTTTTGCAGTTACTCTTACAACATCCTGGTCTTGTTTATAAGCAGCCGGGCTTGTTACGTCCAGTTGTTTTGTAATGATAAATGTCCATTCAGTTTCGCCAGGTATTGAAAGCAAACCATATTTGCCTGCTGAAACTTTTTTGCCACCGATCGTGACATCTTCGCCAAAATTAATAGTCGTTGCATTGTTAGCGCCGGTTCTCCAAACTTTTCCGTAAGGAACAAGATCGCCAAAAATTTTACGGCCCTTTACACCGGGACGTGAATAGGAAATTTCAATGCTTGATAAAGCAAAGTTTTGTTTAACGTTTGCGGTGGGGCTGGGTTGAGGTGTGGTTAATTGCTGCGCTTCAGTTGAAAAAATTATAAATGATGCAACAGCTAATAAAAATAGTTTTTTCATGATGACAATTTGTTTTTGGACGACAAAGGTAGGGGAATAGAGGATAGAGGATAAATTTTTAGATGAGAGTTATAAAAAGCAAATTCTTAGAATCACCATTATGTTTTATCTGTTTAGTTATTCTTTCATTTCTGATCTACTGCAATAGAGATGGTGGCTTTAGATTTTTTCCCTTGTCTTTTCCATTTGGGCCCTTCTTTCAAAAGCCGTTTAGCTTCCTCATCACACTCTTTGCATTGTGAAGATCTTGTTACTTTAATATTTATGGGTTGACCCGTTTTGTCTATGTCAAAACTAAGTTCAACATCGCTGCGGGTGTTTTTGGGGCGGACGTTTTCGGGTATTTGAATATTGTTTGCTACATAAGTATTATAATTTCCCCAGCCTACTTCCGGTTCTTCAATTTCTGCACTATCCTTTCTTGAAAGACTGCTTACTACTTTTCTATTTTGCGCAAATGTTTCTTTCCTTTCATCTTCCTTTAAAACCAGGTCACCGGATTGAACGTTCGATGGAGAAAGCCTGTAATTGGCCGCATTGTAACCAAGTGATTTTATTTGTACTAGTAAAATACTATCACTTGAAACAAGATTGAAGTTACCCCTGATGTCAGTGTATGTGCCCACATTGTCACGGGTATTTAGCACATTGGCAAAAGGCACAGGATTATTTTGTGCATCCACTACACGGTAATTGTATTTATTGTTCAAAGCGATCTCATCTAATTTAATGTTTTCATAATATGCCTGGTTAGCTTTTGCTTTGGCAACTGCCATTGGTGAATTGTTCTTATTATCTTTTAAAGTTTTAGTGCTATCATCAAAGGCTTTTCCAAAATCAGCCTGAGATTTTACAGTTTCGTCTTTTTTTTCTGCATTTGTAAGTATTTGTGGATTGTCTGCTGGTACTCTTTCATATTCTGTTTTTTTCATCATTGCAACTGACTTGCTATCTTTTTTTGTAGTGTCAGTATTTGAGTAAACATAGTTACCCGCAGTTGAGGAGATTGACGTTTTTTGCTCTGGCCTAATGGATAACGAATCAGGTTTTGTTAATATATTTTTATTGCTAGAATCCGGCTTTATCGGGTTGCTGTTCGCTACACTCGCGGATTTTTTATCATCCTTTTCTAAAATGGCGATTGAATTTTCGCTGCGATTTTTAAAAACTAATTGCTGAACCAGCAAGCCCACTCCAACAATTATGATGATCGCTGCTGCGGCTCTCACCCAGGTAAATCGCTTACGTTTTAGATTTAAGATCGGGATAACGGCTCCAACTCTTTTATCAAGTCTATCTTTTAATGAATTTAATTCTGCACCAGCTAAATCCACATTTTTATACCCTTCCAGTGCATCAGCAAGAAAAGGGTCATCCATCGCCGCTTTTTCCATCGAATGCATTTCTGTAGCGGTAAGCTTGCCCTTCCAATATTTTTCAATATCAGATGCTGTATAGTTCATTATGTTTTTTTCTTCAGACACTTATTATCTCAAATTTCAAGATTTCTAAATTTCTTTGTTCATTGTTTCTTTCTTTTCCATACAAAGCTTCAAATTTCGTCTTCCATTTTGGATTGAACTGCGTACATGGTTCCATTCCATTCCGGTTATTTCAACGATCTCGTTATAACACTTTCCTTCAAGGTAAAATAGTTTTATCATGGTTCTTTGGTCATCAGAAAGAGAGGCGATGCATTTTTCCATTTTCTGGAAATTTTCCTCCTTTTCCATCACGCCATTCAGATGCACATCTTCTTCATTTTGCATAAGTAATGGCGGAAGTGCCACCGTTTTTAAGTTCTTTGGCGTTCTCAGTTGCATCAGGCAATGATTCTTTGCTACCTGGTGCAGCCAGCCCCGGAAGTTTTCCACTTCATGTTTTTTCAATTTTGATACCAGTTCTTCAAATATCTGCATCACCGCATCCTGGGCCAGTTCAGGTTCTTTCAGGTATTTCAAGCACACACCATATACAAGCTCCATATAGCGTTGATATAGCTCTCCCAGGACTTTCAAATCTCCTGATTGCCGGTAAGCTAATACCAGTTCAGTATCACTTGGATTAACTGATGATATATTCTTTAGAAAAACCAATAAATAAAATTAACAATAAAAACTTAGCGGTCTCTTATGTAAATGTGAAATCCTGCTCATCTCAATAAACAAGGCAAATACGAATTGGCTGCATACTACTAATTTATCATATTAATAAATAAAAATCAAAGCCATGAAACGATTAACTAAAAAAACAAAATGGCTGCCACCCCTTGCCATCCTTGGCATCAGCGCCGTTACTATTCTTGCTTCTTCCTACGACAGTAATAAAATGGGGTTATCCAGAAAAACCGTAAAGTGTTGTAGCAACCCTAACCCCAATCATGTTTGCGTAATGAAAACTATCCTGGGGATTGACAGTTCCGAAGATGGAAAACTTGTTAGCTCATTTATCACAAGCCCGATGGTAGACTCTTCTGTGAAAAAAGCAATTGAATGGATCGCTGCTGCCCAGGCTCCAGATGGTGGGTGGGGCTCAGGTACCCATGCGGCACAAAACATCTATGATCCGCATGCAGTAAATACTGATCCTGCTTCTACTTCGCTGGTAAGTATGAGCCTACTTCGAAATGATAATTCATTGGAAAAAGGTAAGTACGCAGAAGCTTTAAAAAAAGGAATTGAATATTTGCTAAAAGCGGTAGAAAATTGTCCAGCCAACCAGTTACAAATTACAACCCTCACAAACACACAACCACAAGTAAAACTGGGAAGAAATATTGATGTCATACTTACTGCGCAGTTCTTCACAAACTTATTGCGTTATGAAATAAAGGATGAACAACTAAGAAAACGTCTTGAAAAAGCATTGGATAAATGCATTGACAAAATGCAAAAAACACAAAGTAATAATGGCGCATGGCAGGATGGTGGTTGGGCACCCGTCTTACAATCTGCATTAGCCAACAATGCACTGGAAAATGCTGAGGATATTGGAAGGCCTGTTGATTCAAGCAAACTAAGGCGCAGCCGTGAGTATCAGAAATTGAATTTTAATGCGGATACAAAATCAGCAGTAACAGGTGATGCAGCAGGAGTGTTGTTATATTCTATTTCGAGTACAGCAAGAGCCAGCGCAAAAGATGCGCAGAAGGCTGAAGTGGTAATTTATCAAGCGAAAAGAGCGGGAAAGCTGGATACAAATGCAAAAGTGACTGAAGAAAACCTGGTAATTGCCGGGCTAAGTAATTCCGAATCGAAAAATTTTTCCACTGCATATAAGATAAATGATGCTGCAAAAGGTGAAGCATTAAGAGAAGATGTGATGTCAGGATTTGGAAATAATGGTGGTGAAGAATTCCTTAGTTTTTTAATGACCGGAGAAAGTATGTTGATGCAGGGAGGAGATAGCTGGAAACAATGGTATGATATGATGAGTGGAAAATTAGTGAACATTCAGAATAAGGACGGAAGCTGGAATGGACATCACTGTATTACCAGTCCAGTTTTTTGTACAGCTACTTGCTTACTGATACTTTCCATTCATAACGATATGCAATTTTCAATTCAATTGAATGGGAGATAAAAATAAAATACCTGACCTGCCTTAATGGCTAATATACGTGCCTGTTTATGTAATTGTGAGATCAGTGCGTCATTAACCTATAAACTAGCTGGTATTGTGGAAAAAGTAGTTTTGCAAGTAGATCTACTTCGGAAATTTTTGAAGGTATTGCAATTAAAAATTTCCTTTTTTAATTTCAAAGTCTAATTTATTCTTTGCCATAACACAAAAGCCCCTGCATCGTCGGGGGTTATTTTTTTATTTAAACGCAGGATGAAATTGTTCCAAGGTTTTTCTCAAAAACTCCCGATCGAGATGAGTATAGATCTGGGTGGTTGTAATATTTTCATGTCCGAGCATTTCCTGCACGGCACGGAGATTGGCGCCGCCTTCCACCAAATGCGTCGCAAAACTGTGACGAAATGTATGTGGTGAAATCGTTTTTTTAATCCCTGCTTTTTTTGTCAGCTCTTTTATTATTAGAAAGATCATGACTCTTGTAAGCTTGCTTCCGCGACGATTAAGAAAAACAATGTCTTCATTACCATGTTTTACAGGAATATGCACACGAATATTTCTAAGATAGATGTTTACATATTTAACAGCACTGCTTCCAACAGGCACCAACCTTTCTTTATCGCCTTTACCAATCACTCTAATAAAACCAACGTCAAAGTATAATTGTGAGATTTTTAGGTTCACCAACTCACTGACACGCAGACCACAACTATAAAGCATTTCCAGCATTGCTTTATTTCGCCCACCTTCGGGTTTACTGAGATCTATCTGTGCAATGATGTTTTCAATTTCATCGAAGCTTAGCGTATCTGGCAAAGCCCTTTTAAGTTTTGGCGCTTCGAGAAGGGTAGTGGGATCGTTTTTACTGATATGTTCTATCAAAGAATATTTATAAAAAGATTTTATGCCGGAGATGATCCGTGCTTGTGATGTCGGGGACATGCCCAATTCGCTGATCCATTTAAGGAAATGCTGTAGATCGACTAATTTAAGTTCAGATGGATTTTTCAATGTGCCTGAATACTGGATATATTCTGTTAACTTCTCAATATCCCGCATGTATGCTTCAACTGAATTATCTGAAAGTGATCTTTCGAGTTGCAGGTAGGCTTTAAATCCTTTTTTGTAGGGTTCCCACATTTTGTTCCAGGAATTAGTATTTGGGAATTAGGAATTGTTATGAAGATTCAAATTTTAGTGCTCGTTTCAAATTATTAATTCCCAATTCCAGGATCATTCTAATTTAATATTCTTTTCAACCGGCTCCCAGTCTTTTCCTCTCAAAATCTTTGCCCATATACGGGTGGGAGTAATATTTACTGAATCAATAAACTCGTGCATGGCATCGTAATCGAGTTCAGTGAGCATATTACCAAATGTCATCATTGCTTTTTTGCCAGTAGCCATATCTTCTACAAAAATATTTCCCCTATCCGTATAAGCAACCAATCCATCCGATACAGCAAACTTGGGATCAAACTTATTCAGTGCGCTTCCTTTTCTCTGAATATTCTGGCTTTTATTAAAAGGGATCTTAGCAAAATAACCCCGGCCATTGCTGCAATCGTTAAATAGGAACCATGCGTAACTGGTATCATTGAAATAACAGCTCATGTATTCTTTCTTCAATTTGAATTTGTGGCCTCCAAAATCCTCGAACGATAGTTTTCGGTTAGTGCCAAGACCACTATAGCTCCAGATCACTGAATCAGGCAGGCAATTGGTCACGCTGATATTGATATATGGTTTTAATTTATGATCTTCTTTTATAAACTTTATCGTGTCGTTTTGACAAGCAGTATCGCAAAACATTTTTGCGCTATTACCTGAATTGTTTCCACAGGATAAAATTATAATTGACATAATAAAGAGAAAAAGTATTTTCATTGCATTTGATTTTGTGTAACAAAAATAACAAGCTAGTCTGTTTGACAAAGTTTTTCTTATACCTTGCAGGTTTGTGACCATAACCTTATTCACATGGAAGTCGTTAAAGAATCTCACCGGTTAAAGCCGCTTTTTAGATTTTTAAATCGTTTAAAAAGAAATCCTCCACGAAACCTGCAAAATATTGCATTAAAAGCAGGTGGCAATGTTTGGCATGGGATAGATTGTTTGTCCTGTGCTAACTGTTGTAAAACAATGACACCAACTTATACCGCTAAGGATATTAAAAAGATCGCTTCTTATTTGCAAATAAGTACTGCTGAAATGAAAAGAAAGTGGCTTAAAAAGGAGAGAGGCACTGGCAATTGGCTAAATAAAACCACACCCTGCCAGTTTCTTGACCTGGAAACTAATATGTGTAATGTGTATGAAGCAAGGCCGGCTGATTGCGCAGGATTTCCTCATTTGACCAAAAAGAGAATTGTCGACTATATTCATATACATAAACAGAACCTGGATGAGTGCCCTGCGACTTTCAGGTTAGTCGAAAAAATGAATGAGTTGGTTAATAAAGGAATTGGTAATTAGGATGGAGTTCTGATCCGGAATTCATAAGAATACATCTTCGATCAAAAAAAACTCCGGATCCTTATCTTTAAAAAGTGTAATGCTAAGAATGTTGAATTGAATATGCTCGTATTCAGGATGCAAATAAAGAAACTCTTCAGCTGCCTTTTTCAAAAAATTAAATTTCTTTTTTGAAACACTTTCTTCGGGAAATGCACCGGGAAAATAATGCCTGCTTTTCACTTCGATAATATGTAGTAAGCTTTGCTTTTTTGCAATTATGTCGATCTCATACCGGGAGTATCGCCAGTTGCAATGAAGTATCTCAAAATCATTCTTTCGCAGAAACTCAAGGGCCAGCGTTTCGCCTTCTTTACCAAAATCATTGTGTTGGGCCATACAGTAAATTACAAAACCTGTAGAAAAACCTATTGACAACCTTGAATAATTAAAGACAGCTATTGGAACAATTCTTTTATTTTTGCAAACTAATCTTCTTTGTATATGAAACTGAACAGATCGAACCTGCTGATATTATTTATACTGATCCTTGCCTGTGCCCTTTATCGGGTTTGGGATACCCGGCCGATGGGCTTTGCTCCTCAAATTGCGATGGCATTATTTGCCGGTTCAATCAGCAAGGACAAACGATTTGCTTTTTTATTTCCTATCCTTTCCTTGTTTATTTCTGACCTGATCTATCAAATATTATACATACAGGGCTTGTCGACTATTAAGGGATTTTATTCAGGTCAATGGCAAAATTATTTATTGATCGCTTCCATTACAATTATTGGATTCTTTATTAATAAAAATAAAATCGGCCAAATATTCATTGGCTCACTTGCCGGTGCAGTTTACTTTTTTCTTATTTCAAATTTTATGGTGTGGATCGGCGGAGGATGGGACATAAATAATCAGCCATACCCAAGGTCATTTAGCGGACTTATGCTTTGTTATTCTGAAGCCTTGCCGTTTTTTAAATGGAGTGTGTTGTCAACATTATTATTCAACGGAATTTTCTTTGGAAGCTTTTATTTGTTAGGGAAAAGTGCATTGAAAAAAGAAATGCAGGCCGCATAAAAATTGATAGTGTAAATTATTTGATCCTCTTGCCTTAAGCGAGAGGATTTTTATTTAAAGAGATTACCATCTTTGTTATCAAAACCCTCATCTTCTATCAATATCCCGGAATCAGCGGCTTCAGTGGCTAATTGATCGCAACGATTATTATGGGGATTATCTGCATGACCTTTTACCCAAACAAAACGGATAAATTGTTTTTTTGAAAGATGATAAAACCGAAGCCACAGGTCTTTATTCTTTTTGCCACCTTTAAAATCGGTAGCAATCCATGTATTCAACCATCCTTTTTCTACCGAATCAACAACATATTTGCTGTCAGAATAAACAATCACTTTCAGGCCATCTTTTTTTAATGCTTCCAACCCAGCTATCACCGCCATCAATTCCATTCTATTGTTTGTGGTCTTTTTATATCCTTGTGATAATTCTTTTTTATTGTTTCCTGCGATTAGGATCGTACCATAACCACCAGCTCCGGGATTGCCCCGGCTTGCTCCATCAGTGTATATAATTACATTGGGTTTACTCAATGCTGATAATTTTCAGGTGTAGGAAATTTAATTGGCATTTGCGGGTTGCCGAATATTATTTTTTTTACTTCTCTGCAGTGCGGATTCAGGTAAAGGTTGTCAACCGCCAGGTATTCTCTTTGATCGGCGACTTTTGCCGATGGGATTATTTTTTTCTCTAATAATTTTTTTAAATATTTTTCTTTTAAGCCAGGCGTTATTAAGCTTTTAGAAAAAACGATCCTTTTTTCGGTTGCTTGTTCCACTGCTTTAGCAATCATTTCTGCACAATACATTTTATTATTTGTCGCAAGATCAAAGTTCATATCAAACTGTAACTTGCTTGCGTAATAGTCATTTACAATAGTTTTCAATCTCTGCAACTCTTCTTTATTTATATCATAACGATAAACACCCATAGCGATGTTATTTACCGGGCTGATAAATGAATCAATGTTATCACGTCTCATGATTTCATTTGGATTAAGGTCGCCTGCCATATTGCTATAAACATACATGACGTCATCACTCATCAATGCAATACCACTATGTGAATAAAGTTTTTCCTGCTGGCTGAAATCACGAAGGGTATAGCTTGCATAATCATTACCACAACGTAATATAAGATCTCCTTCACGAATGCTGTCTTTAATTGGGGTAATTGCTTTCCATCGTTCACTTAACATCGCTTCAGTAAGCGGGAAGGATGTTATTGTATGCTCATTTTGTCCATTATTGGTACAGCTAAGGGCAATCAAAACAGGTAATATGAAGAAAAATATTTTTGTCATAGCGGGGAAAAATTCGAAAATCCAACTTTGTTAATTTCAAAGCTGAATTTATGACTCATTTTAATCTCTACTGACTGATGAAGTCAAAATCATCAATACCGATTTGATCAGACACACTGCCGCCAGGGCCGCCATCTTTCACAAAATAGCGAAAGCCGATACGATGTTTTTGCGGTATTGTTCCATTTGGTAAGCCTGCAATAACAAATTCAAATTTCGTCCATGTAGTGGGATAGCCTGTGGGGTATGAAATAGCGGAAAGTGTTGGATTAAGATCAAGAAGTTTAACAGTAAAGTCACCAGTTTCATTGGTAGTTCTGCCAACATTCGTCCCATCATTTGAGGGATTCAACCATACTTGCATTCGATCCGGAAAAGAGACCACGGGTACAGTGGTTGTCCAGAAAGAAAATTTGTCACCATTTTTCATTGCCAAAGATGGTGTGAGTAACCAGCAATTAATAAATGATAAGCCGGCGCCAACTGTAAATTGACATAATGCATATTCATTTGAGCTTGCCTTGTAAGAATGTGCAGGAATAGTGGATGCCAGCCCTGTTTTTGTTGATAATATTTCAAATAGTCCCTGGTGCCACCCATCTCCACCATTTGGATCACTAAGGTTTATTGATTTCCAACCCATGTCTATCACTCGCTGCATAGAATCAAATTCTTCATGATAAGAAAGATTGGCGGGTTGCATTGTTTTTGCAGCGACTGTCTCTTCGCCGCAAGAAGTAAAAAGAACTAAAGAAAATATTCCAAGTACGAAACCAATGAATGGCAAATCACTTTTATTCATTTGATTTTTTTTATGGTTAGTACTAAGAGGTTGGCTTTTTATTTTTGTTTACTGATATATGCTACACTATCAACACCAATTGAGGACCCGCGACCACTGTTGCCTGCTCCTTCCATAAAATAACGGAAGGCAAATCTTCCTTTTGTTGGTTGATCCAATCCACTTACAGTCGCTTGAAATCGTGTCCAAACATGCGGGTAGGCTTGTCTTGCTTCATTATACCTGGGATCAGCTGGATTATTGAATGATTCAAGAATAAATTCGTTGTAAAAGGGGTTAACGTCAAGTAACGGAATAGTGAAATCACCCGGATCTGTTCCGTCGCCGCAATTTAAAGATGTTGTCTTATTAATTCTTAGCTGCATTCTGTTTACAAAATCTGTTGTAATAATTGGATCGGTGGGGCTAGCCTGGTATCGAATTAATTCACCACGTGTATAAAAAACAATTTTATCACCGTTTTGCATAATTATTTCAGGTGATACTGCCCAATTGCTGATAGTACCTGCTGGAGAACCTGTAGACAAATAATCTGTCCACAAATAGCCATTACCTGTACCAGAAAATGACAAAAAAGGAACTCCTGTAGTAGCATCAGGATTTTTCCAATCATGTGGACCTATTAGAATACTTCTGTTAATAAAGCGCCAGCCTTTATCAAAAGCTTTATTTGCAGTATCAAATTCTTCAACAAAAGATTGGTCAGGAACAGGCGGAGGAGCTAAAAGATAACTGTCGTCTTTGCAGGATTGTAACAGGGTAAGGATACAAGTAAATACACATAAGAATCCAGGGAACGTAGATTTCTTCATAATCGTTCAGCTAGTGTTGATTATGGGGGTGAAAGTAGTTATATTTTATTTTCGAAAAAAACCTTTTTTATGATCCACACAAAATTACACCTGGAATACGCCCAATTTTATTGTGGGTAAATCAGGGTTATTATTGGATGCAGCAATAGCTTCTGAAATAACCATTCTTGTTTGGATCGGATCGATAATATCATCAACCCATAATCGTGCTGCGGCATAGTAAGGAGTTGTTTGCAGATCGTAGCGATTTATTATTTCGGATAACAACTTTTGTTCTTCTTCGGGCTTTACCTCCTTTCCTTTAGACTTCATTGCATTCACCTGTATTTGCAAAAGTGTTTTTGCAGCCTGATCACCACCCATCACAGCAATTTTTGCAGTTGGCCATGCATAAATAAACCTTGGTCCATAAGCTTTACCGCACATTGCATAGTTGCCGGCACCATAAGAATTACCAATAATGATCGTGATCTTTGGAACGACTGAATTGGCAACAGCATTTACCATCTTAGCACCGTCTTTTATTATACCGGCATGTTCGCTGCGGCTGCCTACCATAAAGCCAGTTACATCCTGCAAAAAAACGATGGGTATTTTTTTCTGGTTGCAATTGAGAATAAACCTGGCAGATTTATCGGCGCTATCATTATAAATAACACCGCCTAATTGCATCTCGCCTTTTTTTGTTTTAACGATCTTGCGTTGATTGGCTACAATACCAACTGCCCAGCCATCAATTCTTCCATAACCGCAAACAATTGTTTTACCATAATCTTCTTTGAATTGTTCGAAATCTGAATCGTCAACAATTCTTTCAATAATATCAACTATATCGTAGGTCTTTCCATCAGATGGTAGCAAGCCATACAGTTCATTCGGATCTTTTTTTGGAGCAGCAGATTCAATTCTATCAAATCCTGCTTTTTCTTTTTCTCCGAGCATTGAGATCATACGTTTTATATGATCCATGCATTCCTGTTCTGTTTTGAATTTATAATCCGCTATTCCAGAAATTTCGGTATGTGTGTTTGCGCCCCCTAATGTTTCTGTATCGATATCTTCACCACTGGCAGCTTTTACAAGGTATGGCCCTGCTAAAAAGATCGAGCCATTTCCTTCCACCATTAATGTTTCATCACTCATGATCGGCAAATAAGCGCCTCCTGCAACACATGGTCCCATTACCGCTGCAATTTGTGTAATGCCCATTGCACTCATCCTTGCATTGTTATAGAAAACTCTTCCAAAATGTTCTTTGTCAGGAAAAATTTCATCCTGCATGGGAAGAAAAACACCGGCGCTGTCAACAAGATAAATGATGGGTAAATGATTTTCCATTGAGATCTCCTGCATGCGGAGATTTTTTTTACCGGTAATAGGAAACCATGCGCCTGCTTTTACTGTTTGATCATTGGCAACGATCACACATTGCCGGCCGCTTACATAACCAACGCCGGCAACTGTGCCGCCTGCAGGGCATCCGCCTTGTTCGTCGTACATTTTGTAACCGGCAAAAGCGCCGATTTCAATAAACGGTTTATCACTATCAATTAAATATTCTATACGTTGTCGCGGAGTGAGTTTGTTTTTTTCTTTTTGTTTTTCAATTGCTTTTTTGCCACCGCCTTCATGTATTTTTTGCAAACGTTGACGCATATCGCTAAGCAGCATTTTCATGGAATCCTCATTGCGATTAAATTCAATATTCATGCAGACGGGTTATTTAGCAAATATAATTTAGAATCTTTGCATCATTGTATTTGATTAAAATCACCCGGCAAAGAATTTATATCAGTCAGAATTGATTGGATTATTATTTGTTTAGCATTAAACATGTTTACCTCATTTGATATATGGAAAATATTGGCAGGGGTAGCCATATTCTTGATAGGTATAAAATTTCTTGAAGAATCATTGCAGGAACTCGCCGGCAGAAGATTCAAGCTTTTTTTAAAAAAACAAACCCGGAATAAATTAAAAGCAATTGGCGGTGGCGCCATCGTTACTGCTGTATTGCAAAGTAGTTCCGTGGTTGGTTTAATGGTGCTGGCTTTCGTGGGAGCTGGCATCATTCAAATGCAAAATGCACTGGCTATAATTCTAGGTGCAAATCTTGGCACTACCATTAGTAACTGGATCGTGGCATTAGTAGGGTTCAAAGTAAATATTGAGATGATCGCCTTACCAGTTACGGGTCTTGCAGGATTAGGTTATGTTATTTTTAACCGGTCTTCGGCGTTACATAATTGGAGCCGTTTTTTACTTGGGTTTAGTTTTCTATTTGTTGGTCTTGGTTATATAAAAACCGGTATCGAAAATGTGGTACAGCATGTAGACCTGGCCGAATATGATCAATCACCGGTAATCGTTTTTTTTCTTATTGGGTTTATTATTACTACGGTTATTCAAAGTAGTGCAGCAACCATGGCTATTACATTAAGTGCTTTATATGCCGGTGCCATCAATCTTTATGATGCGATGGCAATAACTCTTGGCTCTGAAGTAGGGACAACGATCAAACTTTTTATTGCGAGTATAAAAGGTAGCGCAGTAAAGAAGAGAGTTGCATTAGGTAATTTTTTGATCAATATTATTACGGTTTCCATAGTAATGATCATTCTTTTGCCCATTTACAGGCTAGTAACAGAAGCTGTCGGTATTAAAGATAAACTGGTATCATTGGTGTTTTTCCAAAGTCTCATAAATGTTTTCAGCATCATTTTGTTTTACCCTTTACTGAATGTATTGGGCCGGTTTCTTGAAAACAGGTTTCGTTCTGCCGATGATGAAACAATGTTTATTCATAAAGTAGATGTAAAAGAACCTTCAACTGCATTGGATGCGCTTGAGAAGGAAACGAACCATTTTATTAAAGTGATTTGTAATTATGCTTTAAGTTGTTTTGAAATTTCGTATATAGGGCAAACAGAAATAAGACTCAACAAAAAATACCTGGATAATAATATTTTGGAAAAGTATGACTATATAAAATTCCTTTATGGGGAAATCCACAGTTATTATATCAAAATGCAAAAAACTACGACTAATAAAGAAGATGTGGAAAAGCTAGATAGGTTTATGTCATCAAATCGAAACGCTATGTATGCTGCTAAAAGCTTTAAAGATGCATTACCTGATAAAGAGCAACTTCAAAATTCAAGTAATGAAATAAAATTTGCATTTTATAAAGAAACAAGGGCTGAAGTTGAAAAGTTTTGCAAATTAGTACAAGAAATACTAAAAGAACGTAAACAGGATTATGCAAAAGAACTTACTGCAATATATAAGTCAGTAACGGCTGGTTATACAACTACGCTTCAGCATTTATATCAAGAAGGTACAGCCGGTAAAGTGAATGAAACTGAGATCACAACAATGCTCAATTTTAACCGGGAAATTTTTACGGGATTTAAGTCACTTGTATTCGCAGCAAAAGATTATTTACTTGATAGAGACCTGGCGAAACATTTTGATGAGCTGCCGGGTTTTATTCGTTGATGAAATTAGGCTTTTCAGCCGCTAATAAAAAAGAAACGGCTGGTAAATGGCGGTTCTCGGGTTTTTGGTGCAACATTATTTCAAATTAATGTGTCTGTCATCAGATTATTCAATCCTAATTGTTATTTTCGAACTGCCATTTTTCATAACCAATAAGCTGCTTGTTTTGAAGAGTCAAAGAACAAACGATCTTGCCTCACGATTGCGTAATGACGACATTGACGCTTTTAATTCACTCTATTGGGAGTACCACGCGGCCGTGTATGCCAACGCTCTAAAGCTTATCAAAGATCCGGTAATAGCTGAAGATATTGTTCAGGAAGTATTTGTTACTGTATGGAGCAAACGACATACGATCGATCCCGAGCAGGACTTTGCAGGATGGCTCTTCGTAATAAGCCATCATAAAACTGTTGATCAGTTAAAACGAAAATTAAAGCAAGCACTTATACAAAAAAATTTATGCATTTTGAGCGACGACCATTCCATCATTGTAAATACAGACCTAAAAGAAGAGCAATTATGTGCTATCGAAGAAGCAATGGATCGACTCTCTCCACAAAAGCGTAAAGTTTTTGAGTTATGTAAAGTGCAAGGAAGAACGTATAAAAAGGCTGCCGAAGAGATGCATATCTCTAAGTATACTGTGAAAGAATATTTATCTGAGGCTTTAATCA
>DASTZB010000239.1:0-5538 GCA_035764525.1 Chitinophagaceae bacterium
CGGATACCTTTTATTTCAAGACGCTTGATCAATTCACGGCTGAAATGCAAACCGGCTGTTGGCGCTGCCACAGCGCCTTCATGTTTTGCATAAACTGTTTGATAACGTTCCTTATCTTCTTCGTCCGGCTTACGCTTTATATATTTTGGAAGTGGCGTTTCACCCAGCTTTTCCAGCATACCACGGAATGATTCTTCAGAATCTTCCCAAAGAAAACGAATAGTTCTGCCGCGGCTGGTAGTGTTGTCAATCACCTCGGCAACCAATTCTTCATTATCACCAAAATAAAGCTTGTTGCCTACGCGGATCTTTCTTGCGGGATCAACGATCACATCCCAAAGACGATTGGGCTTATTCAACTCACGAAGCAGGAACACTTCGATCTTTGCCCCGGTTTTTTCCTTGCGGCCGTACATTCTGGCGGGAAATACTTTGGTGTTATTCACAACGAACACATCCTTGTCATCAAAATAATCCATAATGTCGCGGAAATGTTTGTTCTCAATCTGGCCAGTATGGCGATGAATCACCATCATACGGGCATCTTCACGTTTTCTGGCCGGATTCTGAGCAATAAGATTTAATGGAAGGTCGAAACGAAATTGCGATAGCTTCATGGGCTTAATTTATTTTTTTGTTTACAGCTTTGAATCTCCAGGCATCTTTTATTGCAAGTTCATCCTGAGCTTGCGAAGGCCCTGTTCATCGTTCCTTGATCTAGCTTTTGGCAGATTGGCGATTGAGTTTCATCAGCATGACCCCGATTGTTATCGGGACTATTGGACTTATGTTTATTAATTTTACTGGTGACTGTCCGGTGGCAGGCAATATTGAAGAAGGGGTTTGATTCCCATCCGGCCTTACGGCGCCGGGCGGTTCACTCAGTTTTAAAGTGGGCAAAGGTAAAGGATTTATGCTTTTTTTCATGAATAATTTTTCACATTCTTTGCGCAGGGCCAACACTGCATTACCCGGAGGGATTTGATTAATTTTATGTATTCGGAACCATTCAGCATCTTGAATTATTAAAAACAGGACCATCATCTACTTTATGAAGCGATACTTTATCCTGGTAGCAATCACTCTTTTTTATTATTGTGCCCAGAGCCAGGGGCCTGCAAAAGCCAAGACAAAAAAATACCCAAGCCTCTTTTGGGAGATCAGCGGCAATGGCTTAGAAAGACCTTCTTATTTATTCGGTACCATGCATGTTAGCAGCAAAATTGCTTTTAACCTGGCTGATTCATTCTATCTCGCGATTAAAAATTCGGAGGTAGTCGCTCTTGAAACGAATCCTGAAACATGGCAGGAGGATATGAATAACTATGACCTTGGTTCTTCTAATTACAAGTATGGTGTCAATCCGGGGGTAATGAATGATATGCCGAATGATTTTCTTAGTATCAAAACCTTACGCTTCGGCAAATACGAAAAAAAGTTGGAAGTGGCAATGTTCAGCAAACCTTCCATGATCAACAATTTGCTTTATCGCAGTATGTCTGATAATAACAGTGATTTTGAAGAAGACACTTACCTAGATCTCTATATTTATCAAACAGGAAAAAAATTAGGAAAAAAAGTTGCGGGTGTTGAGCAGTATGAACAAAGTATGAAGCTGATGGCTGAAGCATTTCGTGATGCAGCAAAAGAAAAAAACAAAAAGGAAAAAAGTTTTGATTACGATGAAGAGTTTTCCCCGGCCAAATTACAAGAGGCATATCGTGCTGGGAACCTGGATCAACTTGATTCTATTAACAAATTAAATAGCCAATCCGATGCCTTTGATGAAAAATTTCTTTATCGCAGAAATGAGATACAGGCGAACTCAATTGATTCAATCCTTAAGAGATCATCCTTGTTTGTTGGCGTAGGGGCGGCACATCTTCCTGGTAACAGGGGTGTGATCGAATTGCTGAGAAGAAAAGGGTATAAACTTCGCCCCATCTATATGGGTACCAGAGACAGTAGACAAAAAGACGCAGTTGAAAGGGTTCGTGTGCCTGTAACTTTTTCAACTCAAACTGCAGATGATGGATTTTATAAGGTTGATATCCCGGGCAAATTTTATCGCTTCGGAGAAAACTTTTTATTTGATCAACAGCAGTATGCTGATATGGCTAATGGTAGTTTTTACATGGTAACAAGGGTAAAAACAAATAGCCTTTATTGGGGCCATAATGCTGATGTTGTTGCAAAAAAAATTGATAGTTTATTGTATGAAAATGTACCCGGTAAGATTTTGAATAAAACAGAAATCACAAAAAACGGGTATAAAGGATATGACATAACCAGTCGTACGAGACGAGGAGATTATAATCGCTACAATATATTTATTACACCATTCGAAGTTATTTTTTTTAAAATGGGCGGCAATGGCGAGTATGTAAGAAACGGGGATGAAGCGAAGAAATTCTTTAACAGCATTCAATTGAGAGAGTTTAAAAATGTTGGATGGAAAAAATTTCAACCTGCTTATGGAGGCTTCTCTGTTGAATTTCCGCAACAGCCATATGAATCATTTGGAGATAATGTGCAATATGATGCTGAAGAAAAATCAACTGGTGAGCATTTTTCTGTAATAAGAACCGATATCCATAACTACAGGTTTGTAGGAGAAGACACCTTTGATCTTGCATTGATGGACGAGAGTTTTGGTTCTGCAGATTATATTGAAAAGAATATTGCCCGTAAGCAACTTGTCTTCAAAGGCTATCCCGCTCTTGATTGCCAGTACAAGCATAAAGATGGTTCTACGATTTTTGCAAGGTTTCTTATCCAGGGTCCACACTATTATACACTGGTGGCACATGGAAAAAAAATAAACCCTGCCACTGAAAGATTCTTCAATTCATTTGAATTAGTTCCTTTTGTTTATAAAGAAATGAAGGAAAGGAAAGATACGGCTATGTATTTTTCAGTTAAAACCCCCTGGTTTCCCGAAGATAAAAAAAATAAAGTTGACGTACCTTCTGAGGATTCTTATATGTCAGATGAGGACGATGATGATAATTATTTTAGTCTTGCAAAAGATGATTATAAAACCCGCCTGGTAAAAAATGATACAACAGGTGAAGCAGTATACATTAGTTTCTCCCGTACTTCAAAATATGAATATGTTGACAGCACTTTGCGGCGTGATAATAAATATTTGTTCATGCCGGGTTTTGATACAACTTGGATCGTACGAAGTGCAAAAAAATCAACCTTGCCAAATGGAATGAAAGTGATGGAGCAGGTTGTTTCTGATACCAACAGCAGCCGTGCAATTGTAACCAAAACATTTTATAAGGAAGGACTATATTTTCAATTAACGACTCAAACGGATACGCTTTCACAGCCGTCAAATTTTGTAAAAAGTTTTTTTGATAATTTTATTCCTGCTGATACGCTAAAAATCATCAGTCCATTTACAAAAAAATCAAAAGTGTTTTTTGATGATTTCTTTGGCAAGGATAGCGTAGCAAGAAAAAAAGCGATCAACTCAGTATGGGAAATCGATATGGATTCAACGGATCTCCCACTCTTGACAAAGGCAATTAATTCATTTAAATGGAGTGAGAAGAAATACCTCGAAAGAAAAATCTCTTTTATCAACAAGCTGGGAGATATTCCTGTAAAAGCCAGCGCAGATCTTTTAAAAGACATCTACTATGCAGCAGGAGACACTGTGCAATTGCAGCATACGGCTTTGTCTGGGTTGCTATCTCAGAAAACTCAGTATTCCTTTAATCTTTTCAAAGATATAATTACTAATGAGCCACCTGTGCTGGATACTGAAAATTCATACCAAAGTAATTACAGGACTTATTCTTATCCCAATATTTATACAAATTCCGGGTTTTCAGGTGGTACTTTTTTGAAAGGGCTGTATGATTCATTGCAATTGACAAAAAAGATTTTACCAGATCTGCTTCCTTTAATGACGCTTGATGATTATAAAAAGCCAATCATGCGTTTGCTGAGAAAAATGGTTGACAGTAATCTGGTCAAGGCAAAAGATTATGAAATTTATTACAGTAAGTTTTTGATCGAAGCAAAACAACAATTAAAGAAACAGGCTATTGAAGAAAAAAAATCAGCAATAGAAAAGGCCGAAGGCGAAAAAACAGAGGCGAAAACTGCCGATCTATATCGTCGCAATCAAGGCGACCAGGGCAATGAAGATCTTATGACCTATGCAACTTTATTGTTGCCCTTCAGTGAAACGAATCCTGCAGTAAAGGAAGTATTGAAGCAAATGCTATCGTCAAATGATAAGAGATTAAAATATAATACTGTCTATCTTTTTTTGCGGCATAAAATATCTCTCCCGGATACGATGCTGACGTATTTTGCAAAACTTGATGATTTCCGGTATGAATTATTTACCGATATGCGAACATTAAAAATACTTGATAAATTTCCTGTCGAATATAAGAGTCAACAGGCCCTGTCAAAAAGTAAATTGTTTTCATCTTCTTATTATGGTAAGCCCGATTCATTGGTTTTCATTGATAGCCTTCCTGCATCATTAAAGAATAGTAAAGGATTTGTGTTTTTTTATAAATATAAAGCCAAAAAAGACGACCTGTTTTGGAAACTGGCCACTGCCGGGTTAATGTCAAAGAATAACGATCCATTTAATTATGACGATGACGATGAAGAGGATGATGATG
This sequence comes from Chitinophagaceae bacterium, assembly GCA_035764525.1. Taxonomy (GTDB): domain Bacteria; phylum Bacteroidota; class Bacteroidia; order Chitinophagales; family Chitinophagaceae; genus VBAS01. The sequence continues at coordinate 4,656 of DASTZB010000239.1, forward strand.
ATAACGACTACGATACTGGCTACACCTCCATTATGTCGGGATGGAATTTTTCCCGGGATGAAAATAAAGTCGTTTTTACCGAATTCACAGATGAGAAAATAAAAGAAGATGTGCCGTTAAAAGAACAAATGGAAAAGCAGCTAAAGAAAGTTTTATTTTCAAAAAGAAAAAGTGCCCGGATGTTTTACAATGAAGGACCTGATTATTCTGATAGACCCTTTCGTTATATTGATTAGTTCAGATTTTTTCCCGGGATCGAGGCAATGAGACTTTTTGTGTATTCATTTTTGGGATGATAATAGACTTCATCTGCAGCGCCTTGTTCAACAATTTTTCCTTTATGCATTACCATTATGCGATCGCTGATATAGCGGACAACACCGAGATCATGTGAGATAAATATTATTGTAAATCCAAATTCTTTTTTAATATCATTCAATAGGTTGAGCACTTGTGCCTGAACACTTACATCCAATGCAGATACCGGCTCATCACAAATAATAAATGAAGGGTTCAAGGCCAATGCTCGGGCAATAACAATCCGTTGTCGTTGTCCTCCGCTGAATTCATGAGGATATCGATTGAAATGTAAGGGATCGAGATTTACCTTTTCAAGCAGGGCGATCACTTTTTCTTTTCGTTGCTTTTCATTTTTATAAAGACCATGAACTTTTAAAGGCTCGGCGATCGCGGAGCCTATAGTTAACCGGGGATTTAAAGATGAATATGGATCCTGGAAAACAAGTTGAATATCTTTTCGAAGAGGTTTTATTTCGTCAAGGGTTTTTTTTGTGAGGTCATTGCCATTATAAATTATTTCGCCTTTGGTCGGTTCTATTAATCGCAGCAATGATCTGCCCAACGTTGTTTTCCCGCACCCACT
>DASTZB010000240.1:0-8846 GCA_035764525.1 Chitinophagaceae bacterium
TCAATAATGCTTTTTATGCAGTGAATGAAAAAGCAAAACAAAACATTTCAGGGTATGAACCAATCGTTAGAGTATCTTCAGAAAAGGTAAATGGCAAAGTTGAAATAAGAGTAAAGGATAATGGTAATGGCATTCCTCAAAAAGTATTAAATAAAATCTTTCAACCTTTCTTTACCACCAAACCAACAGGACTTGGAACAGGATTAGGCTTATCATTGAGTTATGATATTGTAAAAGCACATGGCGGTGAGTTGAAGGTGGAAACTAATGAAGGGGAGGGGAGTGAGTTTATTATTCAATTACCCGGTAATTAAAACCTTGATGAAATTGTTTTCAAAAATATTATTGCTTTTATTATTGCCTTCTTCACTTATAGCACAGGATACTACAATAACGATTTCTCCCCAGACAATGAAATCAAATTACACATCATTAGGCGATATTGATGGGTGGTTATTCAGAAAAGGCAACGATATCTCATGGGCAAGAAAAGAAGTAGATGCTGAGGGTTGGCAAAAAATAAAACCATCACAACTTTCGGGTAAGCTTGCTGATAAAAATGGAAAATTAGAAGGATGGCTGAGAATAAAAATAAAATTAGATCCGGCTTTCAGCGACACAACATTTGACTTGTATATGACCGTATGGGCTGCCTCCGATGTCTATGTAGACGGAAGCCTCCTTTGTACTTTTGGTAACACAGGGGTAAACGGAAAAGGTTTTGAGGAATACAACCCAAACTACAAACCCCCTCTTCCCTTTAATTTAGAAAAAGGCAATGAACATATTCTCGCTATACATTTTGTCGATTTTCTTTCTGCCCTGCCACCTTATAACATGAAATCAGAAATGGGAAACAGGATCAGTAGTTTTATCATAATAACAACTCCGGAATTCCGGAAATTTAATCTTGATCTAACCCTGACATTTCATGCTTTCAGAACAATATGGTTAACGGTAAATATAATTCTCTGTCTATTATTCTGGTTATTGGCCTTTCAAAACCGAAATGAAAAAAATTTTTTCCTCATTGCTGTATACACTACCGTTTATGCATTTGTTATTTATTGCGATCAATCCATACCAACACCGGGTTTTACCTATGCTTTTTATGCATTTCTGGATTTAGCCTGGGCGATATTAGTGTCTCTCTCCGGTATTTTCAGCCTGTTATTGATGCTCCGGATATTTAAGCGAAAAATAAGTTTATGGTTTAAAATTTCCTTGTGGCTGATCTTTGCTGCAGGCATTACTATTGTATTCTTTCAGAGCTCATATCCACTGATCTTCGAGCTCGGTTTAATAATAATTAATTATGCTTATTATATTACAACGGCATGGAAAACATTAAAAGGAGCCCAATGGGCCGTAATTGTCGGAATAATACTAGCATTTAGCTTTGGATTATCATTGGCCACTTCGGGTATCGTGGCGCCAGGAAATTATTCACTCGGGTTATTGCTTGCTACCGGCTTGTTCCTTTCGTCACCATTGTCACTGTTGGTATATGTTGCCATGCGATTTAAAGAAATAATCAAGGAAGTCCGGGACAATGCAAAACAGGTAGTTCAACTTTCAGAAGAGAAAAAAGAACAAGCATTAAATCAGCAAAAGATCTTGCAGGAAGAAGTGAACAGGCAAACGGCAGAAATAAGAACCACGCTGGAAAATCTAAAAGCTACCCAGTCTCAACTTATCCAATCTGAAAAAATGGCTTCATTGGGTGAGCTCACTGCAGGCATCGCTCATGAAATTCAGAACCCGTTAAACTTTGTTAATAATTTTTCCGAAGTAAATGAAGAGTTACTAAAAGAATTAAACGCAGAGGCGGATAAAGGAAACCTGGACGAAGTAAAGGCAATTGCAAAAGATATTACATTCAATTCAGAAAAAATAAATCATCACGGTAAAAGGGCCGATGCCATTGTAAAAGGAATGCTCCAGCATTCAAGAACAAGCAGTGGGCAAAGAGAACCAACTGATATTAATGCGTTAGCAGAAGAATATTTAAGATTATCCTATCATGGTTTGCGTGCAAAGGATAAATCATTTAATGCAACCATGAAAACTGATTTTGATGAAGGCATTGGAAAAATCAATATCATTGCGCAGGATATTGGAAGAGTTGTTCTCAATTTGATCAACAATGCATTTTACGTTGTTGATGAAAAGAAAAAGCAAGTTGGTGATGGATATGAACCAACTGTTTCAGTAAGTACAAAGAAAATTAATGGTAAGGTTGAAATAAAAGTTGCAGATAATGGCAACGGTATTCCACAAAAAGTATTGGATAAAATATTTCAACCATTCTTTACCACTAAACCCACAGGACAAGGAACGGGATTGGGATTGAGTTTGAGTTATGATATTGTAAAAGTACATGGTGGGGAGTTGAAAGTGGAAACTAAAGAAGGAGAAGGAAGTGAGTTTATTATTCAATTGCCAGTTATCTGAATCACGGATTAATAGGATTAAAAGATTACACAGACTGATAAAATGTCAGAGTTAAAATATAAAGACACAACAGAAAAAATTATCGGGGCTTCTTTTGAAGTACATAAGTTTCTTGGAAATGGATTTCAAGAGGTGATTTATCAAAGAGCCTTAGCCTGGGAAGTAACACGGGCGGGACTATCTTGTGCCAGGGAAATTGAACAGGATATATTTTATAAAGAACTAATGGAGCCAATTGGAACAAGAAGAGCAGACCTTGTTGTAGAAGGAAAGGTGTTAGTAGAGTTGAAGGCAATAATCGAACTTGAGGATGTGCACCTGGCACAAGTGCTGAATTACCTGAAAGCTTACAGCCTCGAAGTTGGTTTGTTGATCAATTTTGGAAGCAAAAGCTTAACATTTAAAAGACTTGTGCTTTAAAATGAAATCAGTGTAATCCAAAAATCCGTGCAAATCTGTGATTCAGACAAGTTATGATATTATAAAAGCACATGGCGGGGAGTTAAAAGTGGAGACAACAGAAGGGAAGCGAATTTTGTTTTACGTTGCCCGTCAACATTAATTAAAAATTAGCATGAGAAAAATTGTGTTTTTGTTAATGGTTATTATGAACTGTACCAATGTGTCGGCACAGTATAAGGTAACATTTTCGGTAAAAGAAAACACTTTCAAAAAACATGACAGTATCTATGTTGTCGGCAGTTTCAATAATTGGGATTCGCTGAATAACAACAAATACCTGTTGACAAAAAATAAAAATGGTGAGCATTGCATTACTCTTTCGTTAAAACCCGGAACTTATCAATACAAATACCATCGTGGTAATTGGTTTACTGTACAAAAAAATTTTGCAGGAGGTGAAATAGATGACAAAGCATTTAAACTTAACAGAGATACTGCTTTGGCTGATACAATTTTTGCATGGAGAGATGAAATAATATCAGATAAATGGAACAGTCTTTCAAAGGAAACAGATGATTCCACCCGTTTGTTCGCCTTATATGCTTTGGCGAATATTTATGGATATTTTCCTGAGTGGTACCAAATCGATTCTTCGTTGCATTATGTAAGTAAAACCCTGCTTTTGTTGCAGACTATGAAAGCTGAGCCCGGCTATTCTAATAATACTTTAAGAAACGCTACTTTATTTTATACGCAGGTTTTATCTGCCGACCTGTTACATTCATTAGGAAATTTTTCTAAGGAACTAGAACTCAGGTTAGACAACCTGTTATTAGCAAAGGATCTCAACGATCAATATGCAATTGCAAGTTCTTATTTCGGTGTTGCAAATACTTATGCTTCTGTGCAAGATTATAACAATGCGCTTATTTATGGTAAAAAATTAAACGACTATCTTTTACAGAATAGCGGCAATTCCCTCGACTGGCCGGTCTTTTTGCGAGTCCAGGCTTTACGGTCGGTTTCATTTGCATACCTTAACCTTAACAAATTTGATTCTGCCCTATACTATGCCAACCTGATCGGTGATCTACCAACAACTAAATATTTAAGCACAGCAATAACATGGGAGGATGATTTTAAACAATCTTCCATGCATCAGCTCCTTGGAGACATTTATCTCAAAGCAGGCAAGGAATCTCAGGCGTCAGAAAACTATCGATCTGTGTTATCTGTAGGTGGTGTAGAATCTGAAGGAAAGGTAAGGGCAAGATATGGGCTCGCTATGATCTATTACAAACAGGGCTTGATAGATTCAGCTTTTTTTTATGGGAAAGGATTATTAAAAAATATAAATGATTCGAAAATCAACCTTCAGAGTCTTGGAACAAATGCAAACTCGATGATCGCAGAAATTGGTCCGTTTGTAGCGGAGTTGTATAGAACTATGAATATGCCGGATAAGGCTTACGATTACCTGAAATTAGCTGTTGCCATGAAAGACAGCTTGTTTAATTTGGATAAAACGAGGCAGTTTCAAAATCTTTCTTTCAATGAATCGCTCAGAGCACAACAACAGGAGCAAGATGTCAAAATAGCAAAACAACAATACCAGTCGAAAGTAAGAACGTATATTTTTATCGGGGGATTAACGTTGCTAGCCTTGCTTGCCTTTATACTTTACAAGAATAACAGGCAGCAACAAAAAGCAAAAGCAAAGATTGAGAACGCATATGGCGAGTTAAAATCCACCCAGCAACAACTCATCCAGGCTGAGAAGATGGCTTCGCTTGGTGAGCTAACAGCAGGTATTGCCCATGAAATTCAAAACCCATTGAACTTTGTAAACAATTTTTCTGAAGTGAATAAAGAGTTAGTTGATGAATTGAAAGGGGAATTGGCAACTGGCAATGTGCAATCGGCAAGTGAAATTTTAAATGACATCAAAGACAATTCTGAAAAAATAAATCATCACGGCAAGAGAGCTGATGCGATAGTAAAAGGAATGCTGCAACATTCAAGAAGCAGTTCGGGAGTTAAAGAGCCAACAGACATCAATGCTTTGTGTGATGAATATCTGAGATTGTCTTATCATGGATTAAGAGCAAAGGATAAATCTTTCAATGCAATCATGAAGACAGATTTTGATAATAGTATTGGTAAAATAAATGTTGTGCCACAGGAGATTGGAAGAGTAGTTCTCAATTTGATCAATAATGCCTTTTATGCTGTGGATGAAAAGAAAAAACAAATAGGTGATGGATATGAACCAACCGTTTCAGTAAGTACAAAGAAGATGAATGAGAAAATCGAAATAAAAGTAGCAGACAGTGGAAATGGCATTCCACAAAAAGTAGTAGACAAAATATTTCAACCATTCTTTACGACCAAACCAACCGGACAAGGAACGGGGTTAGGTCTGAGTTTGAGTTATGATATTATAAAAGCTCATGGTGGTGAAATAAAAATGGAGACAACCGAAGGGGAAGGAACAGTTTTTTCTGTTATATTGGGTATTTAAGAATGCCCAATAGGTACCTCTGCTTTAACTTTATGATTCGGAAACCAATGTAAAAAATAAAATATGCCGAAATTCATTATTGAAAGGGAAATCCCTCAAGCCGGAAGCTTTGATATTAAACACTTAAAAGAAATTTCAAAAAAGTCAAAAGAAGTCCTTTGTACACTTGGTACAGATATTCAATGGATCCATAGCTATGTAGCGGGAGATAAAATATACTGCATCTATATGGCAAAGGATAAAGAGATCCTTTACGAGCACGCAAGGCTCGGTGGCTTCCCTGCAAACTCCATTACGGAAGTATCCAATATTATAGATCCTGAATGGGGAGAATGATCATACTCGTATTTAATTGTCATTATTATTTGATCTCTTGATACGGAAGTTTCCGGTCAAATATAATTTTTATAACTGAGGAATATGGATGGTAGTAAATACTTGCCGGACAGCGAAAAGAACATTTTTCTTGAACGTGAGTTAAAAAGATTGGAAAGCGAACTGGCGCAAAAGACCCGTGAAGTTGAAGTAGAAAAAGCATTGGAAAAGGTTAGGGTCAAGGCTCTGGACATGAGAAATAGTGCGGAACTCTCTGAGACTTCCACCATACTTTTTCAACAATTAAAAGAATTGAAGATCGATGCCATTCGATCAGGGGTCGGCATATTTGATGATGAAGATGATGCAATAGAGTTATGGGTCACGTCTATTTCACAAAGTGGCAAATTATTTTTTGTATTGGATTATATTAACACAGGGGTTCATTCCGTATTTGAAAACATTATCGAAGCCAGGAGATCTCAAAAACCTTTTGCACTTAGCAAGCTGGAAGGAAAGGACCTGTTGTATTATTATAAGACCATGTCCACATATGCGGCCATTTCTAAGAAAGGAGATAGCCCATTAACTGAATTTTTTTATTCTTTCTTTTTTTCAGCAGGAGCGATCAATGTGGTCACGAATGAAGCATTAACACAGGAAGAGGAAACGATCATGCTGCGCATGGCAAACGTATTCGGTCTTTTATATACCCGTTTTCTCGATCTGAAAAAAATGGAAGAGCAGGCTGTTTTAATAAGCGAAGAAAAAAATGTGCTGGAAACGACATTGATTAATTTAAGGGCTATGCAAAACCAGCTTATCCAGTCAGAAAAAATGGCTTCACTTGGCGAATTAACTGCCGGCATTGCTCATGAAATTCAAAACCCCCTGAATTTTGTCAATAATTTTTCTGAGATCAATGCGGAATTAGTTGATGAGCTGAAATCGGAATTGGCAACTGGCAATATGCACTCGGCAATAGAGATCGCTGATAGCATAAAAGACAATGAGCAAAAAATAAATCATCATGGGAAAAGAGCTGATACAATTGTAAAAGGGATGCTGCAACATTCAAGAACAAGTAGCGGACAAAAAGAATCAACTGATATCAATGCCTTGACCGATGAATATTTGAGATTAGCATATCATGGTATAAGAGTAAAGGACAAATCATTTAATGCAACCATAAAAACTGATTTTGATGAAAATATTGGCAATGTTAATATCATTCCACAGGATATAGGAAGAGTAGTGCTGAATTTAATTAACAATGCATTCTATGCAGTTGATGAGAAAAAGAAACAGGGTTTAGGCGGCTACCAACCAACTGTCACGGCAGGTACAAAGAGGATAAATGACAAAGTAGAGATAAAGGTTGCTGACAATGGCAACGGCATTCCACAAAAAGTATTAGACAAGATCTTTCAGCCTTTTTTTACGACTAAACCAACAGGGCAGGGAACAGGATTGGGTTTATCTTTGAGTTATGATATTGTAAAAGCTCATGGGGGAGAACTAAAAGTGGAAACACAGGAGGGAGAAGGCTCTGTATTTATCATTCAATTGCCAATCTAAACCTATGGTCGGTAAGCTTTCATTATTGTTGGTAATAAACTTATTTGTTTTTTCATTTAATGGGAAAAAAGAAACAAGCGATCCTGTGATTATTAAAACGATTTCCGAAAAGGATCTTTTTGAATCAGATGAGATACTTTCAATTACATTAAAAGGAAATATCCGGCAATTATTAAATGACAGGGCTGATAAGCCAACGTCTCATCCTGTGACTCTTTCCTACAAGGCTAAAGACAGCAGCGAAGTAAACATACCGGTTCAAATGAAAACAAGAGGCCATTTCAGAAAGTTACAAGGAAATTGCAAATACCCTCCTTTGCAGATCAACTTTCCTGCAGATGTCAATCGTTTATCTTCTGAATTCAGTGGTCAAAAAAAATTGAAACTGGTGATGCCCTGTGTTGGTGATGACTATGTTATCCGTGAATGGCTTGTTTATAAGATCTATAATCTGATTACACCAAAAAGTTTTCGGACCAGGCTTGTGCGAGTCAACCTCTCTGACACTAAAAGTAAAAAGCAGCAAGCGCCGTTCTATGGCTTTCTGATAGAAGATGAAAAGCATATGGCAGCACGTAGTAAAGCGATTGCAGTAGAACAAAAACTCCGGCCAGAAGAGACAAAACAGGATGCTTTTTTGACGATGGCTGTATTCCAATACCTGATCGGTAATACTGATTGGTCTGTACAGTATTTACAAAACATTAAATTGCTGAAATCAGATTCTTTCCCGCAAGTAATTACTGTGCCATACGATTTTGATCATGCCGGAATTGTAAACGCACCTTATGCTCACCCGGCTGAGGAGTTATTGATGCGATCGGTACAGGAACGTCGTTACCGTGGTTATTGTATGAAGGATCTGAAACTATTTGACAAACCAATTGCACAATTCAATCGGTTAAAGAATGATATTTATAATTTATACACTAAGAATACTTTACTTGATGAAAAATACATTAAGTCCGTCACAAAATATCTTGATGAGTTTTACGCAACGATCAACGATCCCAAAGCCTGGCAAAAGGATTTTGCTTATCCCTGTGATCCAAAGGGAACAGGTAATGTAGTGATCAAAGGATTGAAAGAAGATTGATCTAATACCGGGACTTTATTTACTAACCATTTCTTCCGTACCGGTCCAATTCTTAGGAACTCCTTCCCGCAAATATTTTTTTGTATTGTTAAGAAAATAATTTGTGGTCAGGTCATCAGGATCAGTTGTAAGAATAGTTTGGAAAATTTGTAATGCATTTTCAAATTGCTGATCATGATAACTATTCATTGCATCGTTGAAATGTGAAAGCGTTTGTAGTTTTCTTTCAAATTGTAATTCGTCAAATCCATTAATGCATTCGACAATACTAAGCAGGTTATTTTTACCTTTCAGCTTTACACTGCCAAGATTCCTGAAATGAAAATTATTTTGACCATTTAGAAATTTGAGAGTATGATCGCTCAACAATAATGGTGATTTATAATATTTGGTCAGGCTTTCAATCCTGGCCGCAGTGTTCACCGTATCTGAAATAGTAGCGGCGTCCATTCTGAATTCATCTCCGGTAATACCCATGAT
>DASTZB010000241.1:0-10997 GCA_035764525.1 Chitinophagaceae bacterium
AGCGGCGGTGAAGGAAATCTATTTGTTTGTTGCACTTCTGGTTTATTACAGGATAACAATAATCCAACTCCTATTAACAAAACAAATGCACTATGTTTTAGGTGTAGTCTCATTAGAATAGTTTTAAATAAGTGAAAGAAGACGGTACCCTTAGTAAATACTATCAAGTCCTGTTGCTTTTTCTTCAAACATTTCATAAACGAAAATTTAGAATAACGCCTTCAGAATCTAATGCCCATAAGTTTCCACATGTGTATAGGTTACACCGTGTTCAACAAAAGTTGACTGCCATTTTAAGGTAGTCTCTGTCAATTCCAGCACTGTATATTCATCAAAACCATCAAACAGCAATTTGGTTTCATTATCGGTAAACGTCCACGTTACTGTCCATGCCTGCGGATCTGATGCATTACATTTGATAGGACGTTCATTTGTTTCATCTATTCCATTTGTTCGATAAGTTTCGAAATTGTCTTTTTCAAAAGGATACATTGTATTCAAAATATTAGTATCAAAATGGCGTCAACCTTCCAATCGTATGTGGGATTGCTAATAAGTGCAGTGCGTTTCCAAATTCCTGTAGTAAGGAGTTCTGTTTTGTTTTAGCGGTGTTAATATTGTCGTCCTTGGATTTTTTACAGAAAAGAAAAGTAGTTATGCCTATCATTAACAGCAAAACGATTGATATGGATTTCGGTTTCATTTTTCTTAACGGTTAATAATTCTTTTCTAATCAAAGTATTTCGATGACTATTAGTTCTCTTGCAAAGAATGGGTGGCTATCCAGCTACCAACACTATTTCCAAGAGTTTCACCATCCATACAAGCTTTACGAAAATGATAACCAACATATAGCCGGGATAAAGAGTTCTCTCTCGCAGCTTGTGAAAAACTTGAAAAGCTTCTTGGATTACCGGGCAGTGTAATACTTTCAAAAGAAAAATCGAATTCATCTTTTTCAAAAAATTCTTTTAGTAGTTCAGCAGCAGCACCACCCGCAGCAGCATGTGCCGAAGGATGATCAGCAATTGGAGGTATTGGAGCTACCAGTACCTGCCATGTTGGATCACCAACAGTATTTGGGTTACCATCATTATCACCTTGCAGAATTGCAGTATACGGTCTCCAGAAGAAATGGATCATCTTGGCTTTCAAACAAGCAATGTATGCATCGGCAACACTCATTTGTAATAAAGCAAATAAGCGAGCTGTCTTCCATGCATCCATATTTTTTTGTTCAACAATTTTTTTAGCAACTTTATTCCAACCGAATGCAGAACTCTCCACCCAAAATTTAGCAATATTTTCCTGGTCCTGAGTACGACCATTTACGCCTGTGCATGTTGAACAGCCTAATCTTTTTACTTCATTATAATCGGCGGTGTATTCCGCACTGGTTAAAGTATAAGGAGGTGGGACTACAAACTGTGTGCTGTTTTGTATACCAAATGTTTTTACATTACCCCAGCCCGGCGAATCATAAAAACCTGTAGCTGTGAACGGCGGAGTAGAACGATACTCTCCTGGATTTATACCTTGAGTTATTGTACCTGTTGCACTTAAACTTCCATCATTTGTTCTGTTTTGAATTATTGCCTGGGCAGCAGCGCTACCTAATGCAATGCCTTTTGTTTTTGCTTCACCGTTTGGAACTGAATTCAAGGACTGAACTAGCAAATTATGAATGGAATCCTGTATCGGTTGAGGTGTATTATTTGCAGGCGGGTTCAGCTTACCAAAGAAAAAGGAAATAACATCATGTGCAGCTTTTGCTACTGCAGCATCCGGATCAGCATCTTTATCTTTTGCATTTAAAGCATAGCTTTTGTATTTGGGTACGATATTATTTAATGCGTCATACATGGCAATATTTACCATGGCATAATAATGGCTTTCACGAAATGGAGGAATTCTTGGTGCAGCTTGTAGTTGCAATGTTCTTAATACAACATAAGTGGCGGCATCATTCCAGCGGATCACCATTTCAGGACTTATATTTCCGAAATGATTGCCGTTGTTATTCAAGTTTGCTGCACTTGCAGGTTCAGTGTTCACTGAAGAGTTTGAATTGTTTGCCTCTTTTTTACAGGAAGGAGCAAATAGTGTTGCAAATGATAACAGGAAAATGGTATACTGTAATTTCTTTATCATAAAAAGTGTGTTTTAATTAAAATCAGGTTTGACTTTTGATTGCGAAAGCAAAATAGAACCGGCAGAATTCAATTTCTAACCTTAATAGCTTACTGTAATATTTCTTGGAAATAAAACAGCAGAAGCATCCGAGTGGCATTTACAGACAAAGTATTGTTGTTTATCGAAATTATTTACCGTTGGACTTTTTGTAGCCTTATCGGCGTGATGAACAATTCTAAAGGCTTAATTTGTGACAGCATAGTAGCAAATGAAGACACTTTCTATAATTAATTTTATTTTCTCACCCCGCTTGCGTTTGTGGCGGCATTTAGTTTATTGGTCGCTGCACATAATCTTCTGGACTTTTTTGAACAATTTTATATTGCGCCGCAGTTCTTCTGCCCAGGACTTTTCCCTTTGGCATAACTTCTTTAACGTGTGTGTTTGGTTGCCTGCCGTCATTCCTTATAGTTATTTGCTGGGTTATTTTATTGTACCAAAATTTCTATTAAAGGAAAAATTCATGGCTTTTATTTTCGCCGCACTGTTATGGATTATTGCCGGAGTGGCTCTCAATTATTACTACAGGGTTTATGTTCATGTTCCTGTACAGGAAGCCATGCACTTCAGGACTATTGCAAGAGGTGGTTGGCAGATGACCTCTTTTATGTTACTTATTGTGCATGGAACAAATGTGGCAATTTTAAAATTGTTTAAATACTGGTTTAAGAAACAGCAAGAATGGATGCAGGCGGAAAAAGAAAAAGTGACAGCCGAGTTAGAATTGTTGAAGGCGCAGGTACATCCTCATTTCCTTTTCAATACACTTAATAATATTTACTCATTTTCTTTGGAAAATTCTCCAAAAACTCCTGGATTGATCTTAAAACTTTCTTCATTACTTAGTTATATGTTGTATGACTGTAAGGCAGAGGAAGTTTTGCTCGAAAAAGAAGTAGAGATCATGAAAAATTATATTGATCTTGAAAAAGAACGATATGGAAATAAGATTGAAATTTCGTGGAATATTGAAGGAGATATTAAAGATAAATACATTGCTCCTTTGTTATTACTTCCATTTTTGGAAAATGCTTTTAAACATGGAACATCTGAGCAACTAGAAAAACCATGGCTCAGTGTGGACATGTCAGTTAAAAAAAATGTATTACGATGTAAAATTGCTAACAGCAAAAACGAGTTTGTCCCTTTGAGCCAAAATGGAATTGGGATTCAAAATGTAAAAAAACGCCTTGAATTTTTGTATCCCGGTAGACATGAACTGAAAATGAACGACGAAGGCAATTTCTTTGTAGTTTCATTATTGGTTGAGCTAAAAATCAAAGAGAACAGTCCTGTTATCTTACAGGATAATTTACAAGCTGTCGAAAACGTTGCATTATGAAGCTGCGCTGCTTACTTATAGATGATGAGCCTCCTGCCCTAAAGATCCTGGCTTCTTATATTTCCAATATCAACGGGTTGGAAATTGTTGGCCAATGTAAAAATGCAATCGAAGCATTAGATGTTCTGCATCAAAAAACAGTTGATGTTATTTTTCTGGACATTAAAATGCCAAAAATACTGGGAACTGAATTCTTGAAAAATTTGACACATCCTCCTAAAGTTATTTTTGTAACAGCTTACCGCGATTATGCAGTAGAAGGATATGAACTGGATGCGGTGGATTACCTGGTAAAGCCTGTTTCATTTGAACGATTTTTTAAAGCTATCACAAAACTCAACAGGGTAATTGGTAAGGAAGCTGTAACTACAACTGTTGAGTATAAGTCAAACCCCGATGCGTTTGTGTATCTGAAAGTAGACAAGGATATGAAGAAGATCTTTGTAAATGAAATAGTATATATAGAAAGCTGGAAGGATTATGTAAAACTTTTTCTTGCAAATAATAAAAACCTTTTGGTGAAGCAAACGATCAGCGCAATGGAAAACCTTTTGTCAGAACACAAATTCCTCAGGATCCATCGCTCTTATATGGTTTCTCTGAATAAAATTTCAGGTTATAATGGTATTTCAGTACAACTTGATACAACAGAGATCCCTATTGGCAGGTTATATAAGCAAACTGTAATGGAAAGACTTCAAACTCAGTAAGAATTTGATTCATAGATCTATTTTCAAACCTAACTGGCTTATCCAGCGGGCACTGTTACCGGGAATTGTACTTGTCTGCAGTGAGTAAGGTTTGCTGCTAAAAGGTTTGAATTGATATTGGGGAACAAGAACCGGTGTCGCAGGGGCGTACCCCACAAATGTTATCAATGAGTAACTGTAATTCTGGAGAAAATAGATCTGGCCCCAGTTTTTATTAAGCATGTTCAGGAAATTGAATACGTCGTAACTAAGAGCCATTCCAATGCTTTTTCCTTTGATCTTTATCGTAAAGTCCTGTTGTAACCGGAGATCGACGGTATGAGTAAATGGTAGCCTGGCTCCATTTCTTTTCGCAAATTCACCGCGATGTTCTCTTAAATATTTATCGCTTTCAATAAAAGCATTCAAAGCATCTTTTTGTTGTTCTGGCGTATAGGAGACCGAACCGGTGATCGGTTTAAAGCTCATGTTTGTAAGATCACTTGCCGTTGGAATGTAAATAAGATCGAATGTATCCCCATTGCCGTTGTCATTGATCATACTATTTGTATAAACATAACTATAAGGAATGCCAGACTGCCCGTTATAAAATAGGGAAATCGTAGTCGCCACCTTATTTTTTGCATAATTAAATTTTTTAGATACCCATGTAGTGATACGATGTTGTAGATCATTATCAGAAGTAGAAAGCCCGGTATAATTTCTTCCATTTACGGTTTCCATATTGCGCCATTGCGATCTTATAGGAGTCTGCGTACCTGTTAATTCAAATAAAATGGAAGATCTTCCATAAGTATAACTACCGTTAAAAGAGAAATTATTTGCCTGCCTTTGAATTATAAAACTGATACTATAAGAATGTCCTTTCTTGTCATGGTTGTTTGTAAGTAAGTAAACAGTACCGTAAGAATTTACTACCGGCGATGGCGCCGAATTCGTAGAATAAATATTTCTCGAATCGGGCAATTCAGATCTTCTGGAAGGAGGAAGAATATTTACATTCCGGAAAGCAACATCCTGGATATTTTTTGTAAAAATTCCTTCTATAGAAAATATCCAGTTCTTCCATAATTTTTTGGAAGCAACAAGTGATGACCGGAAAACAGCAGGGTATTTGAAATTTCTCGCTATCAAATTTAGATCCCGAAGATTAGAATCCGGTTGATTGTAAGGATCTGGTATAAATTGTTGTGGCCCCCTGTTATCGATACTGCCAATATTACTATTGAAAACATCAAAATGCCAGATATTTATAACATGTCCCACGAAAATGCCAGCACCACCTTTAAAATTTATATCATACCTGCGTAATTTATAATCTACACTTATTCGCGGTGAAAAAGCCCAATCAGGTTTCATGGATTTTCCTGACGTTGCACCATCCAGATCGTAGTATTTTGAGATTTCGTAAATGACACTATTGTTGAAAAACTCATCTTCTTTTGGTGCTGACAGAACTGAATTTATATCCAGGCGCAGTCCATAATTAAATTTAAGATCCGGATTGAACCTCATCTCATCATTTATAAAAAAACTGCTTCGTAACATATGAAACCTGGCGGGGTGATCATGTTCTTCTGATAAAAAATATGTCCGTGTCAACCTGGTGGGTGGAATTCCACTTATAAAACTATTTAAACTGACAAACGAATAGGAGCCAAAATAACCCGGCATCACTATGTTGTCAAGTTTAGTATAATTGACATCTGTTCCTAAAGTAAACTCATGTTTTTTTTCAACATACCTGAATACATTAAACAATGTAAGGTCATTTGCATTCAGGCGATTTATTCCACTATTAGGCTCACTGCCAAAAAAAATGGTTCCATTACCATCGCGAATTTGACCGAAAGGAAACGGTTGCTTGATCCATTCACGGTTGCTAACCTGGTTTGTAAAAGTTAACAGCATGCGATTGTTCATATTGCTTTTTATGAAATGTTTCCATTCAAATGAAGCAGAATGTGTGGTGGCGGGCAAATGAAGGCCACTATTTTCAAAAACGATAGTATTGTTACTGGAAGAACTGGGAAGGAATGTTCTTTCAGCATTATTATACCGGTACACCAGTGTGAACTTATCTTTTAAAGAAGGGTTCCAGTCAAGTTTGATCATCATTCTTATAGCATCTAATACATCTTTAGTTTCAAGAAAAGAACCGGGATCGTATTGATAAGTATCTTTTAAAAATGCACTCAGGGCAAACAGATCCTGCTCTTTACTGTTACCCAGGTAAACATCCATGTTAAAAGGTTGTGGCCTTGTTTCCAATTGTTTTTCCAATAAAGCAAAATAAAATAACTTGTTTTTTACCAAAGCCCCGCTGTTCCATAAGCCAAAAACCTGGTTAAAAAAATCTGACAATCGCTGGGGGTATTTGCCTGCCATACTCTCATTTCTGAAAAAATACCATGCAGAAGATTTGCTTTCATTGCTTCCGGAACGGGTAATAGCATTGATACTTCCCCCGGTAAAATTGCCGAACTGCACATCATAGGGAGCAAGCGAAACACTTAGTTCTTCAATTGCTTCCATTGAAATGGGTGGCGATCCTGTTTGTCCCCCATTCACACCACTTACAGATGTACCCTGTATGTCATTATTGTTTGCCCCATCAATAAAAAGTGCATTAAAGCGATTGTTTTGTCCTGCCAGGGACATTACCCCATCACCGGTAACTTTTGCTTGCGGCACCAATCGTACAAAATCCTGGAAGTTGCGGTTAATCGTAGGCATGGTTCTCAACGCAGAACTGGTAATATTTGTTTCCAACCCTGTTTTGGTTTTGTTGGATGTTTTAATAACCACCTCATCAAGCATTACAATTTTTTTTTGTATAAAAAAATCAGCGATCTCAGAATTACCAAGAAAGAAATGTTCACCAGAGAGATGAATAAACAGGTTTGTTCTTTTTAGTATTTCATAGCCAGCAGAACTAAAAGTAATACTATAAGGTCCGCCTGGTTTTAAATTGAAAAAATGAAAATACCCGTCATTACCGGTTATATCAGCATATCTATTTTGAGTAGGCTCGTGAATAATTGAAACAGTAACCCCGGGTGCAATTTCATTGCTATCTGAAAATACTCTTCCACTGGCACGGCTGTTGGTTTCCTGCCCAAAAAAGTTGATTGAAAAAAATAAAAATAGAATTACCAAGCAGCAAGTATTACCGGGCTGCAATTTTTTTTTCATATCCGGATAAATTTTCACAAGAATTCCAGTCCTGGTTTTCATTTCCGTCCTTAAACTACATAAAAGAAATTACTATTTGACTTTGAATCAAGGTATTTTATCGGAGAAAAATGCTTTTTGTCGAAAAATATTTAGGGTATATTAAGTTTGCTTTTCATGGCAATTTATCATCAGTACTTCGAGGTGAATAGATCTGTGGAATCAGTGAACTGCAGTACATAAAGACTCTTCATTTTATGATCAGGCTGGATTCAAAGAAATAGGAAAAGATAAATGGTATTTAAAAGGAGTGGAAGGCAAGATACCAATGGTGAATTCTTTAAAAGCATGGAAGGCTGAATAACGAACCGAAAGCCGAAGTGTGCGACGCAACAGAAGCCTAATGGAAGCACTGCTGCTGACTACCAAATAAAACCATTCAAAAAATCGCCTTTCCCTATCTTCGCAACGTAATAAAAAACGCTGCGGCACATGGTTCCAAAGTACAAACGCATCCTGCTAAAACTTTCCGGTGAGTCTTTAATGGGGAATAAGAATTTTGGATTTGATAATGATGTTATTGCACAATATGCAGCCGATATAAAGCTACTGACAGAGATTGGCGTGGAAGTGGCGATCGTAATTGGCGGTGGAAATATTTATCGGGGTATGAACGAAGCAGAAACCGGGATTGAAAGAGCTCATGGCGATTATATGGGAATGCTGGCAACGGTGATAAATGGGATGGCCTTGCAAGCTGGGCTTGAAAAAGTAGGTGTGTTCACAAGATTGCTTAGTGCTATTAAGATGGAGCAGATTGCCGAACCTTATATTCGTCGCCGGGCCATACGGCATTTGGAAAAAGGCAGGGTGGTGATCTTTGGCGCTGGCACAGGGAATCCATATTTCACAACTGATACCGCAGGCTCTCTTCGTGCTATCGAGATCAATGCAAGTGTAATTCTAAAAGGAACCAGGGTCGATGGCATTTATTCTGCGGATCCGGAAAAAGACCCGTCAGCAAAAAGATTTGATAAAATAACCTTTGCCGAATGTATTAGTAAGAACCTGAGAGTGATGGATATGACGGCTTTCACGCTTTGTATGGAAAACAATCTTCCAATTGTAGTATTTGATATGAACAAACCGGGCAACCTCCGCCGGGTGGTAACCGGAGAAAAAGTCGGTACATTGGTTACCGGTTAGTAAATATTCTATCCATCGTTATTAAATGTTGTGAAAAACTTGCCGGGTTAAAACTGGTGGATTTTTATTAGTTTCCATTGTCATTTACTATATGTTAAGTATCAGCTTATCAACTTTTGAGATCGTCATTCTTTTTGGCAGTGCCATTGTTGTCGGCTTTGTGATTAATTTATTCTACTCAGGCAGAAAAGGAATGAAGAATGATATGCAGGAATCCAAGAAATCCTTAAGTAGTGGTCTTGATGAATGGAAACTGAAATATATAAAGGAAGCGGAGATCAAGGATAAAGAGATCACTGATCTCAAAAATCGATTGCTTGATGCTACTGAAAATAAAAGGATCTATGAAATTGAGATCGAAGAGTTGAAAAGCCATGTAAGAAAATTGACTCTTGATGTTCAGCAAACAAAATCAGAAAAACCTTTGCCACAAACAAGGACGGATTATTATGAACAGCTTCGCCAGGCGCAGCAAAGCCTGATGGATCATAATGCCAAAATAAGTCAGCTGCTTGAGCAAGTGGATGTGATCAAAGAAACTGAAGAAAAAAGTCAGGAGATATTACGAAGCAATGAAGAGCTAAGCATGCAGATCAAGGACATGAAATATATGCTGGAAGAAAAAGAAGATGAGATAAATCATATAAAGCAAAAGGAACACCTGACCAGCGAAATGAGTGCCATGCTGGATAGCGCATATAGCGAGTTCAATAACCTGCAGGGCAAAATTCATAAGTTGGAATCGCAGCTTTCTTCATCTAAAATGATAAATATTGAGTATGAAGATCTGAAAGAAGCGTATTATAAGGTCATTCGTGAATTGGATGAATCAAAAAATAAGATCAATCATTATTTGCACGAAAACCAGGTGTTGCAAATTGAACTATCAAAAGTGGAAGACAAATTAAGTGAGTCCAACCAGCAGCGTCAGCAATTGCAAAAAAAGGTTGCTTACCTTGAAGAGCTTAATAATGATCTTCACCAAATGGCCGAAGCAAATAAAAAGCTCGAAGGCCAGATAAAAAGATTGGGCGAATTGGAAAGTAAACTAAATATCGTGGCCGAAGAAAGAGACAGATTAAAAGAGAGACAAGGAACTGGTTTATAACTGATCAAAATCATAAAGTAAAAGCTCCTGTCGGAGCTTTTTTTATTAATGCGGGGTTTACCTTTACAATGAATTAAATTTTATGCATACGAATATTGCAGATATAAGAAGAGATTACACTCATAAAAGTTTATCAGAAAAGGACGTAGATAAAAACGCGATCAAACAATTTGGAAAATGGTGGGAAGAAGCAGTGAGTTCAAAGATAGATGAAGTAAACGCAATGACGCTGGCAACGGCTTCTATTGATGCATTACCTTCCGCAAGAATTGTTTTATTGAAAGAATTTAACGAGAAAGGGTTTGTTTTTTTTAGCAACTATGAAAGTTATAAAGCACAGCAGCTTGCAGAAAACCCAAAGGCTTGTCTTGTTTTTTTCTGGAAAGAATTAGAAAGACAAGTAAGGATAACAGGTTTGATTGAAAAGATAACTGCCGCGCAAAGTGACGACTATTTTAAATCACGTCCTGAATCAAGTCGTATTGGCGCATGGGCTTCACCCCAAAGCCGTGTGATTGAAGACCGGAATTGGCTCGATGAAAAATTTAATGAGCTGGTAAATAAAATGGAAGGGACTGCAATTCCTCGTCCACCACATTGGGGCGGTTATATTGTAAAACCTGTTGTCATTGAATTCTGGCAGGGACGACCCAGCCGCCTGCATGATCGCATTCAGTATACATTAGAGGAAAATGGAGAATGGAAAATAGAAAGATTAGCCCCGTGATGGTTAAACTGTTAAATGGTCAAATTGCTAAATTGATATTTAGCCGGGAACTTTTTCATTAACAATTAGACCATTTAGCAATTCAATAATTTATTTTTTCTTCTTCTTCGCCGGTCTGCTTTTGCCAAAACTTCCTTTTGTAATTTTCCCTTTTTTAGTTTTTTTATCACCTCTTCCCATGATCTTGATTTTTGTTTGTGTTTAGAATAAAAAAAAATCTCCTGTGGCCATGTAAAGTAACAAGAGATTTATCTAAAGATGTTCTTATTTCTTCTTTTTCTTTTGCAATAAAGGTTTCAGGTCCTTCATTGAAGATTTTAATGTTGCTAAAAGCTCTTTTCCTCCTTTAAATCTCGCAACAACTTTTTCTTTTATGTTTATCTGTGCTTTTGTTTGCGGGTTATGTCCTTTTCTACCTTCCCTGTATGAAAGCAAAAAAGTGCCAAAGCCAACAAGTGTAACCTTGCCGCCATTTTTTAAGGTTTTAGTTACAGCATTTGTGAAAGAATCTAACGCAGCATTTACCTGGGTTTTTGT
>DASTZB010000242.1:0-8214 GCA_035764525.1 Chitinophagaceae bacterium
ATATGATATTTTCAGCAATTGAGGAATCAGTATTAAATGAACAAACAGATCTTGGTGTCATCATTCATGAAAATCGTTTTACATACCAGCAAAAAGGATTGCATAAAGTAGCTGACCTTGGTGAATATTGGGAAGAAAAAATGCATGCACCAATTCCATTAGGCGGCATTGCTGTTAAGCGATCAGTTGACAAAGAAACAAGTTTAAAAATTGACCAGCTGATAAGAAAGAGTATTGAATTCTCTTTCGTCAATTATCCTTTGATTACTGATTATGTAAAACAACATTCACAGGAAATGAGCGAAGATGTAATGCGGCAACACATAGAACTCTATGTAAATAATTTTTCACTTGATCTTGGTAATGATGGGAAGAAGGCAATAGAAACATTATATAAAGTAGCAGCAACACAATTACCGGTGAGCCCTGTCCAGTCATCCAATGACTTGTTCCTTTCATAAAGTATGCTTATCGGTCAATATAATATGGATTTTCTTTGCTGCTGAATCATTGCTTTTGTCGTTTCGTTAACACAAGGAACTTTATATTGATGCGTTATTTGTAAGTTGAAAACCTAAACCACACCAACATGAGAAAGTCATTCTTCTTAATCTCACTTCTTTTTTGTGCTTTTTTAATTAATGCGCAGAATAATTCGCAATCTCCCCACAGGCTCAAAGTATTTATTGATTGCAGCAATACCTGGTGCGATCAGAACTTCATTAAAACAGAAATCAATATTGTTGATTTTTTATTGGATAACCAGGCAGCTGATCTGCATGTATTGATAACCGAACAGGAAACCGGTGGTGGAGGAAGTCAATTCCAGCTTATTTTCTTTGGACAAAATAGGTTCAAACAAATGACAGACACTTTACGCTTTAACAAATGAAAACAAAAACAGATGACAAAAAGAAAGATACTTCAGCTACTACCAAAGATCCATGGAACTATTGGGTGTTTCGTGCAGGCGCAAATGGATATATAAGCGCAGACGAAGTTTATAAAACCTCCCGTATCGGTGGAAACTTAGCCGCAAATCGTGTGACGGAAGAATTGAAAGTTGGTTTTGAAATATATGGAGGCAAAAACAGGGATAGTTATTATTTGGAGGATAGCACCAGTAAAGTAAAAATAGTAAACAAAAATGAGGATTATAATTTCCAGCATTATCTCATAAAAAGCATTAATGATCATTGGTCATACGGATATGAAGCAACTTATTCCCGGAATAGCTTTTCAAACAATAAACACCGGCTTCTTTTTCGCACAGGTGTTGAATACGACATTTTTCCTTATAAAGAAGTAAATACAAAATTTTTTACTTTATCATATACGGTTGATGTAAGACGTAACGTATATTTTGATACTACTTTGTTTGATAAACTTAAAGAAACACTTTATGGGCAAAGTGTCAAGGCAAATCTTTCTTTCAGGCAAAAATGGGGTACGATACAATTTGGAATAGATTATCACAATTATTTCCACAACTGGAAGTATTTAAATCTTGGTCTGAATGGAGAAGTTGATATACGTATCACCGGTGGATTATCTTTTAATTTCTATGCTTACGCAGAATTAAGCCGCGACCAAATTTATTTGCCAAAAGAAGAAGCTGATATCACTGAAGTGCTTACCCGCCGGAGACAAATTGCTTCGGGCTATAATTTCTTTACTCATTTTGGTCTTAGCTATCGATTCGGATCAAAGCTGAATAATTTTGTAAACCCCCGGTTCGATTAATTTATTTTTTAAGCGCTTTACTATAAGCCTCAAGGCATCTTTTTCTTGAAAACTCATGATCAACGATTGGTTGAGGGTAAGTTAGTTCTTCAAATTCGGGAACCCATTTACGAATGTATTTTAATTCAGGATCAAACTTTTCAGTTTGCAAAGAAGGATTAAATATCCTGAAATAGGGCGCTGCATCACAACCAGAACCTGCGGCCCATTGCCAGCCACCATTATTTGCCGCCAGGTCAAAGTCCAACAATTTCTTTGCAAAATAAGCTTCGCCCCAGCGCCAGTCTATCAATAAATGTTTTGTAAGAAAGGAAGCAACGATCATTCGAACACGATTATGCATAAAACCCGTTGCATTTAATTCTCT
Source organism: Chitinophagaceae bacterium (assembly GCA_035764525.1). Taxonomy (GTDB): domain Bacteria; phylum Bacteroidota; class Bacteroidia; order Chitinophagales; family Chitinophagaceae; genus VBAS01. Next base: position 2,111 of record DASTZB010000242.1, read on the forward strand.
CATTCCAGCATCAACGATCGGGTAACCAGTTTCTCCTTTACACCACGCATCAAATTCTTTTTCGTTATTTCTCCATTTGATCTTATCATATTCAGGTTTGAAAGACCTTCCAATCACATGCGGAAAATGCCAAAGTATCATTTGATAAAAATCTCTCCAGATAAGTTCGTTAAGAAAGGTTTTATTTAGCTTACCCGCTTCTCTTACCAATTCACGAATGCTGATTGTTCCAAATCGCAAATGCACACTGAGTCTCGAAGTGCCTTCAACAGCGGGATAATCCCTTTGCTCCTTGTAATGCTTTATAATTTCTGTCTTCCATTTTTTTTCCGGGAAAGATTGCCCGGCAGCTTTGAAGTTCATTTGGTTCAATGAAAGAATATTTTTTTCCGGTTGTTTTAAAAAGTTGGAGAAATATTGTTTAACGGTATAAGATGAAAAATAAAAGTCGGTGAGAGTAGCTTTCCATTTTCTTGAATACGGGGTAAAAATAGTGTAAGGTTTACCATCATCCTTCAGCACTTCATCTTTCTCAAATATCACCTGGTCTTTAAAACTGTGAAATGAAATATTATTTGTCTTGAGCATTTTTGCTATATCAGCATCCCGTTTCCTCGCATACGGTTCGTAATCATGATTTGTATAAACCTCTTCTACCTTGTAATCTCTTACTACTTGTTTCCATATTTCCTGGGGAAACCCGTACCGAACATCAAGCGTTGAACCGATGGCGGTAAGTTGTTTCTGAATTTGCGCCAACGAAAGATGAATAAACTCCACTCTCCGGTCACTTCTATCTTCTAATTCATCGAGGATATTACGGTCAAAAATAAAAATTGGCACAACGGGTTTTCCTTCTTTTAATGAATGGTATAAACCTGCATTGTCATGCAGACGCAAGTCACGGCGAAACCAAAAAATATTTACAGGTGAACCCATGACTTCTAAACAAGTCTAAGAGGAAATAGTTTGAATTTGTGTAAAGATTTTCTCCGCGATCCTATTATCATACACTTTATCACGAAATTGTTTTACCCAGCGTACTCCGGTTATAACATTTGTAAGAAACACTTCATCTCCATTTATCAAATCCCTTTCTGTCAAATTCTTTTCCTGGATATTCAGGCCCAAATCCAAAATTCTTTTTCGCATTACGCCGGCAACACAACCTTCGCTCAAAGGAGGTGTAAAAATATATTGATTTTTTACCCAAAATATATTCGCAATAGTAGCATCGCAGATCCGGTCATGCTGATTTAATATTAAAGCATCGTTCAGTTTATTTTCCTTAGCCCAAATGACTGCCATTACATATGGCAGATAATTAGCAGATTTTAAATTTGAAAAAGCGTCAATACTTTTTCTCGCACCAGGAAAAATATCGATGACCAAACCGTTTTCATTAAGAAAGCTGATATTTTTCTCCAAAGGCCAGCATTCAATTAAATATGAAAACTCATCGTCACAATCATAAAGTCCGCCATTTCCTCTTGATACTGACAACCGGATTCTGGCAAAATCATTACAGTTATTTTTTTCACAAATCCCCGTGATCTCCTTCCTTATCTTTTGCTCAGTGAAAATTGAAGGGATATCGAATTTTAAAATTTTTGACCCAGCAAACAATCTTTGCAAATGATACTCTACAAGTAATATATTTCCATTTTTTACTTTCATTGTCTCGAAAAGTCCATCGCCAAATCGATAACTATGATCGCTGGCATGGATGATGGTCTTCTCTCCATCAAAAATTTCTCCGTTATAATTTATAAAACCTGACATCTTGATTGAGATGAAATTCCAAATTAAATACAAAATCCCTAAAAAGAGGTATGAACCATTTTGTATTTGTTCTTATCTTAACGTCCCCATTATACCCCAACCCCACGAAACTTTTCACCGTTAGAAACAATATTGTTAACCACCTAAAACCACTCGTTATGGCTATCACATTCCATCCGGCAAAATTAACCGCGCAGCAGATCAAGGATATGATTGACACACCAGGTTTCAACAGGATCGCGCTGCAACACTACACAACTAATGGCACGGATTTCGGTCTCGTTGCCCAGTTAATGTCACAGGCAAGAACGAAAATCGGGCCCCCGGTCGTCTTTTTAACTCAGGTAACCGGTACAACGTATTCACCGACTGGCGATTTTGTTTTTGGCCAGTATGAACTCACCAAAGTGCAGTTAAGAAATTTGTCCAAAGATGGTACCATGGACGTCATATTCAAACCAAAGAGGGGCCAGATAAATCCTGACACGACAGATTATGATGTCGATGGAACCACGCTGAATCCCTCGCCACCTGCGCCGCCGCCAAACCCGTAAAAACGATGCAGGGCTATTTGCTAAAAATAGATTGGTCTGTGATGTTCAGCTGGAAAGAATTTTGGGGTTGGGCAGAGGTATGGGCATTGTTCATACCTCTGTCCGTTTTTTTTATTAAAAGGAAACAGATTCCGCCTCTGTTTAAACCGGTTATTTATTATTTGTTTATTGCCCTCGTTTTAACAGCTTTGTCGGATTTCAGCTGGAGAATGAAATTTCGCCTGAACCTTCCGCCATGGGCAAGCAACAATATACCGCTCTATCATCTGAATTTCATTTTTCAATTACTTATGTTTGCCTGGTTTTTTAACAGGTTGAACGAGCCCTTCCTGCGAAAAGTTAAAAAAGCACTGCCCTATGTGTTCATGGCTTTCGTTCTTGTCAATTTTACTATCATCAGGCCTATCGATAGTTTTATATTTAACTACAGCAGCGAACTGAATGCTGCCGAAGCAGCCATACTCTTATTTTATTGTCTTCAGCATTATGTATACCTAGCTCAGGCGGAGCAGGTATCTTACCCATACGGCCGGGCTGTCAATTGGATCATTGCCGGTCTTACGATGTATGTTGGAGTTAATTTCTTTATCTTTCTGTCTTATTCGACCCTTATAAAATTTTCAAAAGATTTTTCAATTGACATCTGGGACGTTCACAATTACTTGTGGATACTGTTGTGTTGTTTAATTGCAATGGGATTATATGAATCAGCTAAATCAAGAAGTTAACACTCTTGTCATCGTCGGCATTGCTACGATGCTTTTTCTTGTAATAAGCCTCCTACTTCTTTTTACGATAAATCAAAGAAAAAAAATTAAATACCAGTTGGACATGCAGCAACTGAGGGAAAAGCAGCAGAACCAACTGATCGAAGCAGCGGTAAGAAGCGAAGAAGGTGAAAGACACCGCATTGCAGAATTATTGCATGATGAAGTTGGGGCCTTACTTTCTTCATCCCGCATTTTTCTTGTAGAAATGAAAACTCAAAATCTTTCACAAACTGATAAAGACGATCATTCAAAAGTAAAATCAATGATTGACCAGTCAATACAGACAGTTCGCGGCATCTCACATAATCTTCATTCAACCGTATTAAAAGAATTTGGTCTGAATGAAGCGATCGGGAATTTTATGTATAAGGTAGCGGAAGGGCCGGGATTAAAATGCTCTATTAAGCTTGATGAAGATTACCGGATATCAAATGCCGAAACCGAACTGGCAGCTTATCGCATATTACAGGAGCTAACCAACAACTTATTAAAACATGCTCATCCCAGCTTGATAGAGGTCACTTCAAAACTTAAAGAAGGCGAACTGAAGTTTACTATTACTCATAATGGAAATGGATTAAGCCAGGAACAATTTGAGGAGTTACGCTATAAGCCGGAAGGATTAGGTCTTAAGAATATTCAAAACCGTATAATTTTATTAAAAGGAAATATTCTTTTCACAAAGCAGGATGCAGGCAAATACGCCATCGAACTAACGGTACCTGTCAATCAATGAACAATAAAAATAAAATACTCATCGCGATTGCGGACGATTATAAAATCTTCCGCGAAGGATTAAAGAAATGTATTGCCAATGATAACGCTTTGGAAGTGATATCTGAAGCTGACAATGGAAAAGACCTGATAAATAGTTTTGCAAAAAAATTGCCGGATGTTGTGATCATGGATTTAAGAATGCCGATCATGGATGGCATGGAAGCTACACAGATAATTCGGAAAAAATTTCCTGAAGTAAAAGTATTAGTGGTAACAATGTATGAGGAAGATAAATTCATTATCCATCTTATGGAAATTGGGGCAAATGGGTATTTGCTTAAAAACGCCGAACCGGATGAAATAAGAAATTCCATTTATGCAGTTCAGAAGAACGGATACTATTTTAATGACCTTGTAAACAAGGCCCTTTTAAAAAAACTTGTAATAAAAAATAACATTAAGCCTTCTTTTAATCAAAATGTAGAGTTTTCAGAAAGGGAGCATGATTTTTTAAGACTTATTTGTGAAGAAAAAACGACTGCTGAGATCGCAAAAGAACTTTTTCTAAGTCAATGGTCAGTAGAAGGAATTCGCCAACGTTTAATAGAAAAAGTAGGTGTTAGAAATACCGCAGGCCTTGTCATGTTTGCAATAAAAAATGGCATCGTTACCTGATGCCATTCACAAATATTTTACTTGGTTTTATTGCTCCACAATTCCTGCTTTTACCGCATACATTACTAAACCGGCCATGCTCTTTGTACCAGTCTTAGTTTTTAATTTGTCGCGGATCGCTTCTACGGTGCGAGGGCTTAGATCAACTATGTCGGCAATTTCTTTGGTGCTTTTCTCTTCACACATCAGGCGGAGAATAGTTATTTCTTTTTCATTCAAATGAACTTCTGCAGGTTTGTGTGCATCTGCAAAAGTTTTATTCCGCAAACCGCTTAACAAAGCCTTATTCGTAAGATCATTAAAGAAAAACTCATTTTCATATACCTGTTTGATGGCTTCATAGATCTTTTCTGCGCCGCTTTCCTTTGTGAGATAGCTGTTGGCACCGATCTCCATCATTCGGCTGATCATTGAATGATCATTGTGCATGCTGAGCATGATCACTTTCACACCGGGATATAATTTTTTTATTTCAGGTAATGTTGCAAGACCGTCCATGATCGGCATCGATATATCAAGAAGCACAACATCAGGCTGAATATGCTTTAATAAATTAAGCATTTGCATACCATTCTCAGCTTCAGCCACCATGTGTATGTCTTTATGCGCAGTCAAAGATGCTTTCACACCGGAACGGAAAAGTGTGTGATCATCGGCAATTGCCACTTTAATTACATGGCTAGTTGTTTCAGGGTTTTTCATGAAATATTTGGTTTTAAAAATTTTTGATGAAATCGTACGATCCCATCGGATATTGGTTAGTAAATAAACGATTTTTTTTAAAACTTATTTTCTTAAATCGTTTCGAATTGCAAATTGTAAAATTCCTGCAACATGTACCATAGTACAAGTACCTGATTTTACGTATGTGGAATCTACAAGTAATAAACCGGGGGCGGGCAAAACTACTCGACGATGAATGATAAATTTACGATAGCGTCAGTAAAAACCATAATTGAAAGATCAGGAAGTTTTGCTCTTGTATTTAATACGATGCATCAATAGTTTTGTTTCAGAAAGTTGATTGATACGGACTCACTGCATTCTTCGCAATCCGAAACCGTCCAATGTCCAAACCGTCCAAAAAAGAAATTTCCAAATCCTTTGTAAAAAACCAACGCACTGTCTCCGACAGTCAACTTTCCTTTTATACTCTTGTTGAAAACTCCCGTTTTTAAAATCTGGTAGCTCTCAAATGAAGTTTCAGTTTATAGTTTCTCTGCAACAATATAAGCCCTCGGTTCTCCAACTGTAAATTGTTTCTTTCCGGGAATACTATATATCTCTTTTAACTGAAATCCTGTTTTATTCAACATCGATTCCATTTCTGAAATACTATAAATGAAGTCAATTCCCTTTTTTTCCTCCCTATCGCCTTTCTCTGTAATGATTATACTAAGGGTTTCTATTCTGGTAGGATGAAAAAGAAATTTGGATTCAGTTAAAAACAGAAGTTCCCCTATCCTGCTCCAACTTTTATCTTTAAAATTCTTCACTGCAATTTCTGCAAGGGACCAGGTATTGATAAAAAACTTTCCGCCGGGCTTCAGGTGCGCAGATATATTTGAAAGGATTCTGATCGACTCTTCTTCATTAAAAAACTGCA
>DASTZB010000243.1:0-9011 GCA_035764525.1 Chitinophagaceae bacterium
AGCCAACATGAGTATTAGTCTTTTCATAACGTTTGAGTTTAATTTTAATGAATATAAAACGTTATTGTAATCAAACTATCACGCCATCTTACGTTAAACTTCTGTGAAGTGCATCTCTTAACAGGATTTTATTATTTTACACTTAATTCATGAACAACACTTTAAAAAAACTACTTGTGATCTTGCCGGTAATGATCGTTGGGTGGTTTTATCTCCGCGTGTTGTACCACGAAAATTATAACGGCGCAAGCATTAAAAGAGTAGCAGGTTTGGTTTTAAGTGTCTTGTTTTTATTGGGGTGGATCATTCTGGTGACTTTCAGGAGAAAGCAGGACGGGTTTTTACAGATAACTGTACAGGCAAGTTTTTTTATCTATGTTTTTGCTGTTCTTCAGCTCACTGGTTACTTTATTTTATTTAAAGAAGTTTCGTCACATGGTTGGTGGGACAAGATGAACCATCGAATTGAAACACATGATCGGGTAAATTTGGAGCCTTTCAAAACAATGGGCATCTATCGGATGTTCGGAAAACAGGTAGTCGGGAATTTGGTGATGCTTTTACCGCTTGGAATCTATCTTCCATTAATTTTCAAAAGACTAAGAAAAGCTTATGATTTTTTTGTGGTATTGCTAATATGTTTTTTAGTTGCAGTCGGAATAGAACTTCTTCAATTAGCTACCAGTTATCGTAGTACTGATATTGATGATGTGATCTTAAATACCCTCGGTGGCGGTGCCGGGTTTTTAATATACGAATTGATCAAATCTATAGTAACCCCGAAAACTGTTGCTCGGTGATCATTCACTGATCACATCCCATGGAGTTGTTACTGTATTATCTTTATCAGCATCCTTGGGTCTATCTTTAACGTCTTTGATTGGTAAAGGTTCATGAGCCTTGTCTTTCGGCAAGCTCAAGTCAATATATAAATTTTCAAAATCTTCGTTGGTTATCTTATCGTCTTTATCACTGATATGTCGTTTTACAATCTCAGTAGCTGTTTTACTATTAGGCTTTCGTTTTGGGTTATTGTTGTTTTCAGTATTTTTTTCCCCTTTTTAGGAAGATTTTCTTGCTTTAGCCATATAAAGATTTAATAAAACAGAGAAAAATGTGTGCCACCTATTAAAATTTCGATGGCACCTTTTTTGCCAACGTCATTGCAGACATTGATGTTATCATCATGAAAGATTATTGATCAAATATTATTTAAATAATAGAGCATTTTTTAAACTACTAAAACCTTCTAAGTATGAAAAAGATCATAAGCAGATCATGGCTAAGATTATCAGCTACTCTTTTATCCTCCTTTTTCAGTGTATTAGCATTTGCACAGGATAAAGGGATAGATGTTGATATAAATGTAAAAAAAGAACAAGCATGGTATCAGAACCCCGTAGTTTGGGTGATAGGAGGCGCGGTATTTATATTATTATTAGTAGCCTTACTAAGAGGTGGAGCGAAAAAAGCTTAATAGCGTTGAGGTGGATATATCGAAAGCCGGGTATTTATCCGGCTTTCATGTTATATGGTACAACTTTTTGGAAAATGGGGCATTTTCACCACAGAAGGTTTTAGATCATTTTATTTTGAATCATTCAGTTATTCTATGGTATGGACTTTGTCTTCTTAACTATAATATTTCAAACACTAATTAAATCAAATGCATTATGAAAACGATCTTTCTTTTCCTTGCTAGTTGTATAACCGCTATATCGGTGTCGGCGCAAAGCATCAGCACCGTAACGGTCAACGTAAGGGGAAATAATAATGAAGCAGTAGTCATCGACAATACAGAGTATGTTGTTTATAATGATTATACCACAAACACCAATACGCCTATTGTTGTTTCCAATCTTCAATCGGGTCAACATACTTTACAAATAAAACGTACTGATGAGGCTAATCCTTCATCAACAATTTTTACAACCAGAACAGGATATGATCTTCAAATTGTCATAACTGCAAATGGAAGTGTACAGTTAAGGGAAATCAAATGGAAAGCCGGAAGCAATAACGGTAACGGTCAGACTGTGGTTCCAATGAGTGAAGCAGATTTCACTAATTTGTATAACAGCATTCGCAACCAATGGCGTTCATCTCGAAGAATGACGATGGTCAGCGATGCCTTTTCAAACACTAATTATTACTTTACAACCGCACAAGCGAAAAGCCTGATCCAATTAGTAAGTAGCCAAAGCAATCGCTTCACATTAGCAAAGGCATCTTACAGGAGCATAACCGATCCGACAAACTTTCCGCAAATTTATGAGGTCCTGAATAGTCAGTCACAGCGAGACCAGTTAGCAGACTATGTGAGTAATTACAATGCCGGCAGTTCGTCTACAGCTATCACAGCAGCGAAGTTCAATACAATTTACAGAACTGCACAACGCCAGGCAACAACCAATTCAAAAGTATCGTACATCTATAACGCATTTACAAATACCAATAATTATTTTACGGTTGCACAAGCCCGACAATTGGTTCAGTTAGCTCCTGATGAAGCTAATCGTCTTTATTTAGCCAAAATATCTTACAGAAGCATAATTGACCGTACTAATTTTTCACAAATGAATACACTGCTAAATACACAGGCGAGCAAGAATGAGTTGAACATTTTTGTAAGTACCTACGATAATAGCAATCCTGTTTATACAAAGGTTGCAATGAAAGAAGCAGATTTCAATACTCTTTATCGTGACATCCAAAATCGTTATGGTCTTGGAGCAAAAATGGCTGCTTTATCAAATGCGTTTGCAAGTGAAAATTATTATTTTACAACTTCACAAACCAAGCAATTGATACAATTGGTAAGTGAGGAAAGTAATAGGCTTGAATTGGCAAAAGCGTCATACGATAACATAGTAGATCAGGCTAATTTCAATCAACTCTATGATATATTTTCCAGCAGTTCAAGAAACGAATTGGAAATATATGTAAGAGATCATCAGGGTAGCCCTGTTTATACCCCCCCTGTTTATACAAGAACTCCCATGTCAAATTCAAGTTTTACTTCATTATACAATGAGGTAAGAAATACATATGGATTGGGAGCTAAGATGTCAAGGTTGACAGATATTTTTGCGACTGAAACTTATTACTTTACTGTTGGGCAAGCCAAGCAGTTGGTTCAACTAGTAAGTTCGGAAAGTAATAGACTGGAATTAGCAAAATCAGCTTATGGTAATATTACCGATCCTGAAAATTTTAACCTGATGTATGATGTGCTGACAAGCCAAAGTAGTAAGAATGAGTTATCAACTTATGTAAATACGTATTCTTATAACAGGCAATAAAAAATTTCTGATTAGAAACCCGGCCTTTTCTCTTGTTGTCATTAAAGGAAAGGCTGGGTTCTTTTTTTTGATGCCCTATATATTGATCATAAAGTTCTTCTGTTGCTTGATCTCTGTAAAACCCAGGTGCCGATAAAATAAATGTGCCTCAGTTCGTTTTATATTACAATGCAAACCTATCTTATCATTCCCCTTTTTTTTAGCCCATTGTTTCACTTTATCTATTAATAATTTCCCAATTCCCATTCCACGATGATGCTCATCAATTACTAATCCGTTTATTTCACAATGCGGCATTACTTCGATCATAATGGCCTGCGCAGCACCGATCCAGCCAACAATTGTATTTTCATATTCGGCAACAAAAGCTGTATGATTCTTACTTTGTAAAACCACATGTATGTTTTGAAGTGTTTGCTCCATTGATAAAGGATATCCAAGCTGTTTTGAAAGATTATTAATCGCTTCTGCATCTTTTACCGCCATTTCCCTTATAATGATTTTCATAAACGTAAAGATAATGGAAGATGTAAAGAGGTAATGTTGTAAGTAAAAGAACACTCCAGAGAGTGGGAAATGAATCCATCAGGATCAATCTTTTTTGATCGACTTGATGGCTTCAATAAATTCCCATATTGTATCGGTTGTTTTATCTATGAGGCCGGGTTGTAAATGCTCATAGATATCTTTCGGTTCGCCTGCATGAGCTTCTGCGATGGCATCTAGCAATTCGGGCATGGTCATTTCTTTAAGCCTGGCAATTATATAGGCTTGCTCCATTTTTCAAATGTAGTTTCTTTTTTTTGAGGAGGTAACTAGTCATAATTAAAAACTTAATTTTCCAACGTAAAACTAATTTGTAGCTTTATTTCAAATCTTACTAGTATGAACCAGCCAGTATTAATTTTTGTTGGCATTGCTGCGGTTTTGTTTATTGTTTTATTAATAATTCGCAATCAAAAGGACAAAAAGGAAGTGATCGATCAAATAAAAAGTGATTATCCTAAATCAAAAGATACTGAAGGAAGTGCCGACGTTGATAATGACTCGCACATGCATTAAAGCTTGCATAATTTATCATATAACCATGATTATTGTAGAAACTATTCCCCTCAGTAAAGCCCGTTAATATCGTCCCATTGCTTAAATAAATTTGGCCTGATTCTTATCACTGTTATAAGGGTAATTTATTTTTTAATAAAAAAATTTATCATGAAACAGATAAGTCTTGGTTGGGGATACAAATTCTTCCTCGCAATTTTCTTTACTTGTATCCAGGTAGTACTTTGGGCACAAGAAGGTAATCAAACCGTAACTACAAAAACTACTGAAAGTACAACTACGCAATGGTATGCATCTCCATGGGTATGGGTAGCTGGGGGAGCAGTATTTATTATTATACTTATTGCTCTTATGCGTGGTAACTCCAGTACCAGCGAAACAAGAACAACAGTAATAAAAGACGTATAGATAAAAATGGATTTTTTTTGTGGGCGGGCTATATTAACAACTATAACCTGCCCGCAATTTTTTCATTCATGATTTTTGTAGTGAACAACAGCTATTACTGTGTCGAAAATGCTTTGAAAAAATTAATAGTACCTTTCATTCAATGAAATCGATCATTGAATGATAATATGCCTGAATTGCGGAACTGAGGGTGATCAAAAATATTGTCCTGGTTGCGGACAGGCACTCCAAATTGAACGTATTAGCATTAATTCGTTGTTGCATGAAGTAGCTCATACTTTCTGGCATCTGGAAAAAGGGTTTTTATATACGCTGAAAGAACTGGCTATCAATCCCGGTACAACACAACGAAAATATTTGTCCGGAATTCGCCTTCGCTATCAAAAGCCCTTTCCATTATTTGCAATTTCCGTAACCATCTGTGCACTTGCTTTATTTTTCATCTCTAGAAATACACCCAACACTGGAAATATAGCCAATCAATCAGTCCAGGTTTTTTACAAACATTATTGGTTTATGGTGCAGGCAGCCATGCTTCCTTCTTTTGCGCTTATTACATATCTACTTTTTAAAAGTCGTGAACTCTACTATGCCGAGGCTCTTGTGATGAATGTCTATTTGCTGGGTTTTACGTCCGTATGCATAATTCCTATCAATGCCCTTTCATTTTTTCTGCCCAATTTAGTGATCGACTTATTAGAAGTGATCCTTTTAATTACTTACAATATCTGGACGAACCTGAATTTCTTTAAAGGCAAAGTAGTGTGGTGGATAATCGTAAAGAGTATTGTAGGTATAATAGTCAGTTATCTTCTGTTCAATATTACATCAAACCTAGTGATGCAATGGTTTACGTAATTTTTATAAAATAAATTCTTCCAAACATTAATAGCCCCGGCCTAAGTCCGGGACTACTAAAAAATTACACCACATTTAATCTGACGTTAATATTTGTCCTTTGCAGATTTTTCCATTTCCTTTTTCTTTTGTTCAATTAACTCCCTGTATTTATTTTGTTGGTCAGGAGTTAAAAATTCAAAAAGTTTTGCTTCTTTATCTTTTTTCAAAGCCATTTTTCTTTCTTTCTGAGTTTCCTTGCTCAGCGTGGCATCTTGTGCGACAGCAGACATTTTATCGCTGAATTCTTTATTAAGGGCATCATATTTTGCGACCTGGTCGCTGGTAAGTTTTAGATCTTCCTTTACCTTTTTGTCCCATTCTTCCTGGCTTTTCTTATAATCTTTCTGCTCAAGCTGAGCCATAGTTGCAGTGCTCACAAATGCAAAAGCCACCATCACAAAAAATACTTTTTTCATACTAATAGAATTTTAGAAGTGAATAATAAAAAATAGGAGTGACGGTCAATCCCGAAAAAATGATGCCAGCAACTAAATTGGTGGAAAACTTTAGACCTTTTGGTAGGAAGCATGAAGGAGAAAAATTAATGTAGAAACTTTAGTTTGGCCGATTCAAAACCCTGGTACTATTTTTTATTAGGTCTCACAAAAAAATACAATGAAATACATTTACTATCTTTTTTTAATAACCAATTTGATGGCCTGTAATGATAATATCCAGTCAACAACTTCGCAATCTTTTGACAGTGGAAAAACTACTTCTTCTGATACTAAAGAAAAGCCTGCGACAGATATAACCGGTTGTTATATGAAAATCGTTGGAAGAGATACAGCCATACTTATGCTTGAACAAAAAGGAAATGAGTTTACTGGCAAAATGCTTCATGATAATTATGAAAAAGATGGAAGTAGGGGAATCGTAAAAGGAAAAGAAGATAAAGAGATCATAAAACTTTGGTATGACTTTGATTCAGAAGGAACGCATTCAGTAATGGAAGTATATTTTAAAAAGGCAGATGGTAGACTCTTGCGGGGTATAGGAGATATGGACGCCAAAACAGATACCACTTATTTTATATCTGGAATAAATTATTCGGATAAAGAAGCATTCACTAAAGTGGATTGTGGATTGATTGAATGGAAATTAAAATTTTAGATATTCTAATTATCAATTGTTCTATTTTAATTTATCCTAAGCAAAAGAGACCGCAATAAACAGCGAATAATACTAAGGGAAAATAGAATCTATCAACGGATTTTTTAGCTGCAGGTTGGCATGATATTTAAACCTATTTGCGGTGATTTAAAATCAAATCAACCCTCAATGAAAACTACCACTCCAAAGCTTATTATACTTGGCTTGCTTTTATTTATTGCTTTTATTTCGTGCAATAAGGAAGACAAAATTCTTAATCGTAATACACGACTACTTATTGAATATCGCTGGAAATTTGAAAAATATGGTCTTGATGAAAATAATAATGGTTTAATAGATGAGTCCGAGAACATCATGCTTCCTTGTGAATCCGATGATACGTATGCTTTTTTTGCGAATGGTGGTGGTTTTTACCAGGGCGGATCGGAACCATGCAGCCTTGGGGAAACTGCCATAATTAATTTTACCTGGAGATTTGAAAACAACTGTACTGAACTCGCAATTTTTGCTGCCCCGGAAAAAATAAGTCAGCTGGATGAGAACATTCTTGAGGTTTATTATACGGATGTAAATTCACAGGGAGAAGTTGTGAAATATATCAGGAGATTTCGGCATTGATGACTTTATGAATTATAAAAAATCGATCATCACATTAATTTAATAACTGTACGTATGAACACAACTGTCATGATAATATTAGCGGTCACAGAAATTATCCTCATTGCTATCCTTGTAATGAATAATATGCAAGACAAAGAGGAGTGGAAGTAGGGATAATACTTTCAGCTTAGTTTGCTTCTTTGACCCTATGTGGTTCTTGGTAGACCTGATCCTGGCTTATACTTGCCTCGCCACCATTTTTTTAGCAAATGTCCTTTCCATAAATAGAAACCTGCCAACACGATAACGGGGAAAAAGAATATTCTAACCATCATAGCGGCTTCCGGAATTTTAGCAACGGGGCCATAGATATAACCGATCACTGGAATGCTTAGAAGAATATGCACCCAGCGAATGATCTTTCTTTCAGTTGATGCGTTCATGGCAATAAATTAATGCGTTAAAAAATAACGTCTGCAATTTGTCATAAAATTCCAACCCTGTTAAGAAGGATTAGGTAAACGGGGTAAAATTGCCGGTGAATGCATTTGCTTTGACTGAAATGAACTTATTGGGGAAATATATTAACCAGTCGGTAACCCCATAAAACTATTATTAAAAGAAGTATTATAGAAGCAATCACCAAAAGCCTCCAGTTTCTTCGCCTGATATAATATCTTCTTGAATGATGCATTAATTTTAATTTATCAAATTTTGTGCTAAAACATAAGGTAATTAAAAGCCCCGCAAGACTACGGGGCTTTATAATCAAAAACCATTAACCATTAAACCTTATCCTATGAAAATTCGTAATGAATATAGTGCATCGTTACGATTTAGAAAGATACCTGGCAACTTTTTGATTCAAGACAATTGTGCTTCTACTGAATATTTTAGACTATCCTTTGGATGCTCGTCATTGCTAGGTGACAAAACAATCGGAAGAAACATATTTAGTCTGGCCAAGGGGCGCAATCTAGCGGTGCAATAATTACTGTTTGTTAGCATGGTTTGTGTGCCGGTTAAGCCAAATTTTTAATATTTTATCTTTATAGCATTATTACTAGCGGGAAAAAAATCTGCATGATCCCGACCTACGATATTTGGTTTTCAGAGGATCTTCTGAAAATTTTCGATCCTGAATCGCTGATAAGTGACGGGGGATTACTGATCGTCTTCTTATTAGTGTATGGCAGTACTGGTTTATTCTTTTGTTTTTTTATTCCTACAGGTGCTATATTGTTTACTGCTGGAATATTTACGGCAACAGGTAGACTGCAGTACAATATTTTTACTGTTTGTAGTTTATTGGTACTTGCTTCTATATTAGGAAATATTACCGGTTATTGGTTTGGATGGAAAACAGGTCCGTTATTGTACAAGCGAAAAGATTCAAGGTTCTTTAAAAAGCAACATTTGAAAACTGCTGAGACATTTTATGATAAGTATGGCTGGCTGGCATTAACAGTTGGATTGTACCTGCCCATTATCCGCACATTTGCATCGATTGTTGCAGGTATGGTTAAGTTGAATTTTCGTCAATTTATTTTACTTACTGTTAGCGGCTCCGTCGTGTGGATATCAAGTTTTGTATTGGCTGGATATTTTATTGGCAGCCGACCTTTT
>DASTZB010000244.1:0-3116 GCA_035764525.1 Chitinophagaceae bacterium
CGGGTTACTACTGGCAGGGTAAAACCTTCACAAGTTCTGATCCATTAACTGCGGCAGATCGAGCCATCCTGATTGATCCAGATGCAGCCAACTTCGCCACAGAAATAGCAAAGCTTAAGACATTGTATCGAAATAAACTGGTAATGACTCCACTGGATCAGGCAATGGACCGCGATGGCAGTACTCCTGTTAATATTTTATTCAGGCCTAATTACTATCTCTCCGGGTTAACTGCAACAATTTTATCATTTAATCCGTGGTTGTTACAAAATATAGGATGGCTGGATTACAATGGAGCGCCTGGTACTTTTAATTCCACCCAATAAAATTAACTTTTGAAATAAGAAAGGGAGAGAGGAGCATATCTTCTCTCTCTTATTTTAAAGAAAAAATTAATCAATGCTCACAGTTATTTATTCCCAAAAAACGTCCAACTATTTCAATCATTTTACAATGAAAACTCAACTAAAAAATTTTCTCGCCATTATTATTTTTTCCGCTGCACTCAATGTAAACGCCCAATATCCCGAAATACCAGCAGATGTTCAACGTAAATCAGATTCATTATTGAATGCCGCTCGTAAGCATTCCGATTCTGCATGGGCTACTGCATGGCCCATCATTATGAAGGAAGCAGAAAATGGTAAACCATATATTGATTTTGCAAACAGGCCAACTGATCTGCCACAGTCAGATATCCCGGCATTTCCGGGTGCAGAAGGAGGAGGTAAATATAGTTTTGGTGGTCGTGGCGGCCGGGTGATCGTTGTGACTAATCTTAATGATAATGGCACGGGAAGTTTTCGTTGGGCTTGCGAGCAAGGTGGGGCAAGAATAATTGTATTTAATGTTGCCGGTATCATTCGCATTCAAACACCGATAATAATTCGTGCGCCTTATATTACCATTGCAGGACAAACAGCGCCGGGTGATGGTGTTTGTATTGCAGGCGAAACTGTTTGGATAAACACACATGATGTTATCATTCGTTATATGCGCTTCCGCCGTGGTGAAACATGGGTTGGAAGAAGAGATGATGCAATAGGTGGTAATCCCATTGGTAATATTATGATCGATCATGTAAGTGCTTCATGGGGCCTGGATGAGAACATGAGCATGTACCGTCATATGTATAATGATAGTACTGGAAAACCGCAGGAAGAAAAATTCGGCACAGTAAATATCACGATTCAGAATTCCATATTTGGAGAAGCACTTGATACATGGAATCATTCTTTCGGCAGCACACTGGGAGGAGAGAATTGTTCATTCATGAGAAATCTTTGGGCCAATAATACAGGTCGTAATCCTTCTGTTGGATGGAATGGTATTTTCAATTTTGTAAACAATGTTGTATTCAATTGGGTACATCGTTCAATTGATGGCGGCGATTACCGTGCACAATACAATATCATCAACAATTATTTCAAACCAGGTCCGGCTACTCCAAAAAATTCAAACGTTGGGCATCGCATTTTAAAACCAGAAAGCGGGAGAAGCAAATTGGATCATCATGTATATGGCCGTTGTTATGTGAACGGAAATATCATGGAAGGTTTTCCGGAGATAACAAAAGATAATTGGAATGGAGGTGTGCAGGTAGAAGAAATGCCAGATGCCGGAAAGTTTACTGCTTACATGAAATGGAATAAGCCATTGCCTATGCCGCAACTTACAATTATGTCTGCAGAAGAAGCCAAAGATTATGTACTTATCAATGCAGGAGCTACCTTGCCAGTAAGAGATGCGGTTGATAAAAGAATAACTGAACAGGTGAGAACTGGTAAGATCATCTTTGATCCCAATGTGTCACTGCCGACAACTCAATTTAAACATCGTCGTATGCCAATTGATTCTTATAAGATGGGGATCATCACAGATCCTGCACAAGTTGGTGGTTACCCAGCGTACAAAGGTACTCCATACAAAGACAGCGACAATGATGGGATACCTGATGACTATGAAATTAAAATGGGTTTGAATGTAAAAGATGCCGCAGATGCAGCAAAGATTGGTAAAAACGGGTATAGCAATATCGAGAATTATTTGAATAGTGTCGTCAATGAAAAAAATGTGGCGCCAATCGCAAAGAAATAATTTGATAGCGGCCTTGCATAACCTAATTTAATGTCGCTTGGCGACGCACAGGCTGCCCTGAGCGGAGCGAAGTGTTCAACTATACTAACTTTAATCATCATTTTTTTGAATAGTCTAATTTAATTGAGCTTCACAAAAACATACAAGAAAAATTTTCTCTTTCTAACCCTTCTTATAGTTCAACAGGCTTTGCTGGCGCAAAAACCGGAAAAGCCTGTTGTTCCTCTTTCATTTGAAAAAGGAACATTGATTTACGCACCTGATTCACTCGGCAATCGTATTCCCGATTTTTCTTATTGCGGTTATAAAGCATCTGAGCAACCTATTCCAACTATCCCTGTTAAAATAGTTGTACCCGTTACAAAAGGAGATGCAACATTGCGAATACAATCAGCATTAGATTATGTTGCTTCATTACCTCTCGATGCAAATGGTTTTCGTGGAGCTGTATTGTTACAAAAGGGAACTTACGAAGTTTTTGGGCAATTGAGAATTATTGCTTCCGGTGTTGTATTGCGTGGAAGCGGTGTAAATGCAACAACTATTGTTGGTGCAGGCATAGGGAGATTGGCCTTGATAAAAATTGTTGGGAAAAATGATATTCCTAGGGATCTCTATGAATTAAAAATTACAGATATCTATGTACCTGTGAATGCATTGAAATTTAATGTTGATAGTTCAATTCTTTTCAAGCAACATTCAAATAAAATTATAATCCGTCGTCCTTCAACTGCTAACTGGATAAAAGTACTCGGTACTGATCATTTTGGTGGAGGTATAACTGCTTTAGGTTGGAAACCGGGTGACAGAGATCTGTTTTTTGACCGGACGATTACAAAAAAAGAAGGAACAACCATAACAATTGATGCGCCACTTACCACAGCATTGGATACCACCTACGGCGGAGCTTCTATTTATTTTTATAATGGAACTGAAAGAATAAACAATTGCGGTATTGAAAACCTGAGTTGTCTTTCCACATACGATAAGGCAAATCCTAAAGATGAAGATCATCGCTG
>DASTZB010000245.1:0-13624 GCA_035764525.1 Chitinophagaceae bacterium
GGTGGACGGGAATACCGGGTTGATTACCTACCTGCCGAGTCTAATACAGGAATGTTTGGTGGCAACTCCAATTGGCGTGGACCAGTATGGATGCCCGTAAATGTCGTTCTCATTCGGGCACTACTGAGTTACTATCTGTATTATGGAGACAATTTCAAAATAGAATGTCCAACTGGATCTGGAAACTGGATGAACCTTTTTGAAGTTGCAAAAGATATTGGTGAGCGGCTAAGCAGCACTTTTTTGCGGAATGAACATGACCGGCGACCGGTTTATGGTGGCACGGAAAAATTCCAGACCGATCCAAACTGGCGTGACCTGATACTCTTTTACGAATATTTCCATGGAGACAATGGTGCAGGACTTGGAGCTAGTCACCAGACAGGTTGGACAGGCGTTGTTGCAAAAATTATTGAACTTTTTGGTAAGCTTGATGCAAACCAGGTACTGGAAGTAGGAAAACAGGCTGCGTTTAAACAAAATGGTGACAAGACAAAAAAGCAAAATGAAACAGCCAAAGTATCCGTCGCTTTATCAAATTAACACCCGGGTATGGATAACAGATATAGCAACCAGAATTGGAAGATCTGCAACACTTGATGACATCCCGGATAATGAATTGGATCAATTAACAGAAATGGGTTTTGACTGGATATGGCTTTTGAGTGTATGGAGTACAGGTGTGGTGGCGAGAACAATCTCCCGTAACAATCCTGAGTGGCGGCATGATTTTGAAACAACACTACCTGATCTTCAGGAGCAGGATATTGCAGGTTCAGGTTTTGCGATCACCGGTTATTATGTACATCCGGATCTTGGTGGCAATGAAGCTTTGAAACGATTGCGTGAAAGATTGCAAAAACGAGGTCTTAAGCTGATGCTCGATTTTGTGCCGAACCACATGGCGCCGGATCATCCATGGGTCAGTGATCATCCTGATTATTTTGTTCCGGGTACAGAAAATGATCTTGAAAAAAATCCACAGAATTATACAAGGATAAAAAATGGCAAGGATGACTTTGTTCTTGCCTATGGTCGTGATCCATATTTTTCAGGTTGGCCAGACACGGTACAGTTAGATTATAGCAATGCTGAAACTGTAGAAGCAATGTCAAAAGAGCTTCTCCGGATCTCAAGCCAATGCGATGGTGTGAGATGTGATATGGCAATGCTTATTCTTCCAGAGGTCTTTGAAAAAACATGGAGAAGAAAAGCCCAACCTTTCTGGTCAATTGTCATAAAAAAAGTTCGTGAAAAAAATCCAGGTTTCCTTTTTATGGCAGAAGTGTATTGGGACATGGAATGGACACTTCAACGGGAAGGATTTGATTATGCTTATGACAAACGTCTTTATGATCGTTTATGCGAAGGTCATGCAAATGTAGTACGTGAACATTTTTATGCAGGGCTTGATTACCAGGATAAGCTTGCTCGTTTCCTCGAGAATCATGACGAACCAAGAGCTGCTGCAACATTTGATGATAAAAATCATAAAGCGGCAGCTGTGATAACTTTTTTATCACCCGGCTTACGATTCTTTCATCAAGGACAATTTAAAGGAAGAAAAAAACGCATCTCACCTCATTTGGTTCGTGCACCACATGAGCCGATCAATACTGATCTTCAAAATTTTTATCTGAAACTCCTTGATTTGCTTAAAAAGCCAATATTCAGAAATGGAAAGTGGAGCTTACCTGAATGCAGAAAAGCCTGGGAAGGTAATTACAGTTCTGATTCTTTCTTGGCGTTTTCGTGGGAAGAAAATAATGCCAATCGGATAATTGTTTGTGTAAACTATTCATCACAATCCGGTCAGTGTTATATCCTACTTCCATTTCCTGAACTTGCAGATAAGCAATGGAAGATTGATGACCTCATGAATGACGCTTGTTACGATCGAGATGGAAATGACCTGTTGAATCGGGGACTTTACCTTGATATGTCTGCATGGCACTATCATGTCTTCGAAATAAAGAAGTAAAAATTACTTAAATGTGAAAGAGTATGGCAACACCTATAAAAGAAACGACTAAAAAAGAAAAGCTTTATAAAACCTCAACATCATTAAAAAGAAAATTGCGAGTTGCCTACCCTGCGGGAAAAGGGCGAATGATCCTCCGAACAGAAACTGATTGGGACAAAGACATAGAAGGTGTTTCAGTAGGTAAAGATGGTAACATCACTTTATTTGAAGTGGAAGCTGATCAGCCATTTCTTTATTTCAAACCATGTCTTATCACAAATGATGGTGTACATCATTGGTCAGTAGGTACTAATAAACTGCTGTTGATGGAAGAAGATGATAAACGTATTTCCTATCCATTCTTTTTTGGATCAGACCAGGGAAGTTTTTCTGATTTGTATGAATTTCCTTCAAAGGTCCTTGGGAGAACACATTATTTGCGGGCATACCTGCCACCAGGATATCATGAAAATACATTGGCTTCTTATCCGGCAGCATTTATGCAGGACGGACAGAATCTTTTTTTTCCTGATGAAGCATTTATGGGTAACACATGGAATGTTGATGATACAATATGGCAATTGCATTCGATGAGTGCTGCAGAAGATTTCGTGATCATTGGTATTCGTTCAGGGGATCGGATGCAGGAATATACATCACCCGGTTATGAGGCATATGCCCGTTCGCTTGCGGAAGAAATAGTACCTGCGGCACACCGAAAGTTGCGTCTTGTCGACAACCGTCGATTCCGTTCAGTTTGGGGTTCTTCATTGGGTGGGGTAGTTTCTTTTTATACTGTTTGGCAGTATCCTGAAATATTTGGTGTGGCTGTTTGTATGTCAAGTACCTTTTCACATAAAGACGATCTTATCGAACGAATTCTTAACGAACCTAAAAAAGATGTTGCATTTTATTTGGACAGCGGTTGGCCAGGCGACAATTATGAAGTGACGATGGCTATGGCAATGGCTCTTGCTTCCCGTGGATGGAAATATGGATATAACTTTCTGCATTTATGCTTTCCAAAAGCAAGACATGATGAGATGTCATGGGGGGTACGATTACATTTACCAATGCAATTTCTCAATGGTGCGGTAGCCCGTGCATCCAGGGCGGGAAACCCGGTACTGGGTGAAAAACCATGATACAGGTATAACAAAGAAATTAAAGCTTAATCATTTCGACCACAATCGTGATAGTTTGTTCCGAAAGATGGGGTCAAAAGAAATAAAAAATGATTTCCGCTCTGATGCCGAGTTTATTCATTTATTGTCGCACAAAAAAAGAGGCTGCAATTTTTGCAACCTCTTTTTTAATTTAAGATCAATTATTATTTTCTTATAACAATTTTCGCTGTTTGTATTTGAGTGCCGTTTTGTATTTTAATATAATAAATTCCACTTGCTACAGAACTAACATCTAACTTTCTAACATTTTCCCCTTCGTTTATTGCAATTGTCCTTTTTAAAACTACACTTCCTAACTGGTTAATGATTGTAACTACAGAAGTACCATTGACAGCTGAAATAAATGAAAGATTTGCATCGTAACCTGCAGGGTTAGGGAAAACAGAAAGCTTATTTTCCAAAACTTTTACCAATTCAGGATTAACCATCTTGCTGGCAGTTACGGTTTGTACTTTTAACGTGTAACAATTGGTGGCATTGAATGCACCGTTGTTTTTTGGATAAACTCTTGCATAGTATGTGCCAGCAGGAACGTTTCTGCTTATAGTTTCATTCGCAGTTCCATTATTTAAGGATGATTGCAATACAGTACCGGTACTATTGAGTAAGGCAAGTTGGTAGTCTGCTGGTAATGTGACAAGTGATATGATTATGTCACCGCCTGTAGCACTATTGAAATTATAATAATCATTATCACCCCTGACACTTATCAGCCCAAAAACGTCAGTATTTAAAGGAATTGTCGCCGCTCCACCCGTGGTACCATTTGTACTCACATCATAAGGGCCAGGACACGTTACAGGAACTGAAGCGGTGGTAAAGTTTGCCTGAACATAACTACCGGGGCCTCCACTACAATTTGCTCTTACACGCCAGTTATATAACATACCTACTGCTAAACCAGAAAGATCAACGGAAGTATTAGTTGTTGCTGTAGCAGCGTTGGTCCATGTTGACGAAGCATTTGTTTTGTAGTCCACATCATAATTAAATGCGCCACTAACAGCACTCCAGCTTACCGTAGTGGAAGTTTGTGTTGGTGTTGTATTCGTTAAGCCTGTAGGACTTCCACAAGCTGATGCTGCACCGATTGTAAAGTTAGTATTCGAAATATCAAAGAATATATTTCCTACTGATTCAACTTTTAAGCGACAGGTGGAGCTCTGAGATGATGGAACCGTGATAACTTCTGACCCATCATTAGCGGTACCAGCAGCTAATACTGTCGGGAATGTTTGTCCCCCATCCGTAGATAATAAGATATTTACAGAAGCACAATTAACCGAACCGCCATTAGTACCATTCACATTCCATGTAACAGTTGCAGAACTATTCGCATTCCAGGTTACCGCAGTGTTTGGCGCAGTTACTGCAAATGGCCCTGCAGTATTAGTGACAGTAACCACCACATCAGTAAAAGCGGTTTGACCAATTGTAGAACCGGCGACATACGGTTTATTATCTCTTACTGTTAACCTGAAATTTAAAGTTCTGGACACAGAACTTAATGCCTCAATATTTGCACTGGCATCACCACCAGGCAAGGGTCCGGTTACGTTTAAGCCAGCAAGGATCGTTGATAATCTTGGAAAGGTCCTTGTGCCAGATGCAATAGGAGTAAATGATAACCAGTTTGGACCGGTTGATTTAGTTGGCGATGCAACACTGGCAGACCCTGATGTCGTTGAATTATCATTTTGCTCCCAACAATAAGTTAACGCATCATTCTCTGGATCAGTTGCAGAACCAGTAAGCGCAAATGGCGTACTGATAGGAATAGTATAATTGCTGACGGCACCAATAACCGGTGCATGGTTAGCCGTCATTGTTATAGAAGCAGGGCAAGTCTTATTTGACAAATTATTTTGTATCTGTTCGATCGATGTTTCATGAAAAATATCAATTGAATGTGGCGCTACATCATAGGAAGTGATGCCTGCATAACCCATAATGGTGATACCGGAACCAACTTCTTTATTTTGACCAGTGCCTTCCAATGACATTGAAAAAGTATGATTCGCTCCCAATTGATGCCCTACTTCATGCACCACATAATCTATATCGAAATTATCTCCCTGTGGAATTCCATCTGCAGGTGATGTGATGCCACTTCCTTTAGAACCATTTACACATACACAACCAATACAACCAGCATTGCCACCACCACCTGAAGCGCCGAACATGTGACCAATATCATAATTCGCTTCTCCAATGACTGAGGTTAACGTTGATTGGAGTTGAGAGTTCCAGCTGGATAAATTACTTGAATAAGGATCGGTCGCAGGATTATAATAAATAACAGCTGTAGTGTTTGCAATAAGATTAAGATGTACTGCCAGGTCTTTTTCATATACCCCGTTACATCTTGTTAGTGTTGCGTTATAGGCCGCTAACACCAACGCAACATCGGCCGAGCTGAATGCCCCAAACCAATTTGAATATTCTCCATTACAGGACTGAGCAAGACGCAAAGTTTTTAGTTGCCCGGTCGAACTACCGGTTCTATTTGTGATTGCCGAATTAATAGAAGAACTCAGTTGCTTTTCTTCAATTCTGCAGGTCCACGGTAATTTACCTTTATCTCTATGAGATCTATAAACAGAATAAACTCTATGGTCATCAGAATAGGGTTCAATGAATTCATTTTCCATACCAGTTCTGAAAACCATCGTTTGAATTCCTTGGGGAGATATACTCAATTTTACTGTGGCATACTGATCGGTAATACCTTTACCGGAGTAAGCTCTTATCTCAGGAAATTTTGCTTGCAGGTCAGACTCAAAATTTGAAGCTTCATAAACCTCAAACTGTTCAAGATCTCCATTTGCATTGGGTAATGTAATAATTGTTGAATGTTTTGTTGACCGATCAACGACAGATAAGAGTTCTTGTCTTAAAGGTTCAATGTTTAAATTAAATAACTTGAATTCTTTAGGGTAAGTAAGTCTTCCAACAGCTCTATCTGTTGGAATATTGTTGCGATCACCATTATTTGTTGACCAAAATCTGTCTGCTTGTGAATAGGCTAATGTAGAAAATGACAATAGCACTAGTGCTACTATTAATAGTTTTCTCATAAAAAGTTAATAAGGTTAAGAATGCGAGGTTGACTATGAAATCCGTAGAATAAAAATATAGCAATTAATCAATAGTCAATATTTTTTTCGCTTTATCTGCATTAGTATTTTCCCTAATAATTCAGATTGATGTTGGCCCATAGGAAAAACCCTATATAGAAGGGAACTTATGACACAAACGTAAAGTCATTTTCAGCAAAGTCAGCCTCTGATTAGCCTTCGTTACCCAACTTCCTTTGTAAGATCTCTAATTCACGTTTTTTCTTTTTATAAATATTATGCTCCCATCCTCCTGCATAAAAAGTTAAAGCAAAGAATAATAGTACTATTATGGCTATCCAAATTGATTTTCCTCCCTCCCAAAGTCCAAGAAAAGTAAGTGTTGCAACCGGCAAAATGTTCCATCGCATTATTTGAGAAATACCGACCTGGTATGATGCCTCTGAAATGGCATAACTAAGATCACCACTTACAGTCCGGTCAAACTGTTGGTTGCCTTTAATTCTTTGAATGCGACGCACCAAAATATACAAAGCACTCCCAAGCATCCAGGCGGACAAAACATACAAGGATATGTTCCCGCTTTGCTTAAAAACGTTCAATGCAAGGATCAGTATTCCGGAACCAATATTCACAAAGATCAATAGAAGCTCACTGATATTAGTAATATGATGAGCTTGTTTCTTTTTTGATAAGATGAGATTATTTATAGCTTTTTCATTTATTGCATAAAGAAGTTGATTGTTTTGGGTATCCCAAATTTTTCTTAGTTCTTCAAATTCCATGATGATCATATTTTTTTGATTTAGAGATGAGTTGTTTTTTGATGCGATTGATTTTCACGCCAACATTTGATTCAGTAATACCGAGTATGGAAGCCATCTCTTTATAACTAAAACCATCCAGCAACAATAAAGTAATGGAGCGATCAATTTCATCAAGTTTATAAATTTCTTCATACAGCCATGTCAGTCGTTCATCAGTTTGAATCCTTCCTTCTTGCAATATGTATTGCACTCCATCGAGTGTTTCAGACTGGTAATGTTTTCTTTCTTTTTTCGTCCATTTAATAGCTGTATTAAGCGCTATTCGGTATAACCAGGTAACGACGGAAGCCTCGCCTCTGAATTTCGGAACCGAATGCCACACCTGGATAATGATCTCCTGGAAAAGATCTTCCTGCTCCATATCAGTAAGTGTATAAGCACGAACTATCTTAAAGATGAGAGCTTTATGCTTGCTAAGCCAATCTTCAAAAATTTGTTGTTGTTCTTTTTCAGTCACGTCAGCGATTGTTTACACTATTAGTACTAAGAAGGTAACGAATTCTTACAGGAAAAATAAAATTAGACAGAAGCTACTTTTCGTCCTGACAATCTCCTGTTTTGTATAACTTTTTTCTTTTCGCTTATAACGCTTTCTACGTTTGTGCCTGAAAATAATTTTTTCCAAACTGGCTGATTAAAACCTTAAACCATGCGAACAATTTATTTACTCCTACTGACTGCATCCACCTTTTTCGCCAATGCACAAAATATAAGTGGTATAGCAAAAGACGAGAATGGTTCTCCACTCATTGGTACTACCATTAGCTTGCACAGAGCAGCTGACTCAGCCGTTGTCAAGCTGGCGGTTTCTAAAGAAAAGGGTGCCTATACTTTTTCTGGAATAAGCGAAGGAAAATACAAAGTGAGTGCAAGTAACGTAGGTTATAAAACTGCTTTTTCAGAAGCATTCTCTGTTGCCACATCTGAAGTGATAGTACCAGAATTAAGACTGAGTAAGCTTGCAACTGCATTGAGCAATGTAACTGTTACATCAACAAAACCAATGGTGGAAGTAAAAGCTGATAAAACCATCCTGAATGTAGAAGGCACTATCAATGCTGTTGGATCAAACGCATTGGAACTCTTGCGCAAATCACCCGGTGTGTCCCTGGATAAAGATGAGAACATAAGTCTTGCCGGGAAAAATGGAGTGCAGGTTTATATTGACGGAAGAGTTACACCTTTATCAGGTACCGACCTCGCTATTTACCTGAAGACCTTGCAATCTTCCCAGATCGAATCTATCGAACTGATCACAAACCCTTCTGCTAAATATGATGCAGCAGGTAACGCCGGCATCATTAATATCCGGTTAAAAAAGAATAAAGCTCTTGGTACAAATGGCTCGGTAAATGCAGGATGGAATATTGGGACTTATGGAAAATACAATGGAGGGGCTTCGTTAAATTACCGAAATAAAAAGATCAACATCTTCAGCACTTATAGTTTCAATTACGGGCCTAATCAAAATTCATTAACCATTAACCGTACTGTGCTTGATAGTCTTTTTGACCAGCATGGAACTATCCGCATGGTCGCCAATGCACATAATTTTAAAGTTGGAGCAGATTATTTTATCGATAAGAAAAATACATTAGGTGTAATTGTAAACGGAACATTCGCAGATCCAAAAGTTACTAATTACAGCCATACAGATATTTCCAACACAACTACCAATAACGTTGATCGTATTTTAGTAGCCGATAATAGCAACCTCCTTAAAAGGCATAATACAAATGTAAATCTCAACTATAGCTATAACGATCCTAAAGGAAGCAGTCTTATAGTAAATGCAGATCATGGTTTTTATAAAATGGGCAACGACCAGTATCAACCGAATTATTATTATGACCCAACAGGGCAAACATTATTGAGTAGTACTATCTATCATATGCTATCCCCTGCTGAGATCAACATTAATTCGATCAAAGCAGACTATGAAAGGAATTTTAAGAAAGGAAAATTAGGTTTTGGTGCAAAAACTGCTTTTGTAAAAACTGATAATAATTTTCAACGCTATAATGTGAGCGGCGCTGATGAAGACCTTGACAGAGATCGCAGCAATCATTTTGTTTACAAAGAAAACATTAATGCTGGTTATGTAAATTATAATCGCCAATACAAGAAATTCATGTTCCAGGCAGGGCTTCGTTTGGAGAATACTGTGTCAGAAGGTGTATCAAACGGATCAAAATATAACGGGACTGAATATGAACCCAGCACTTCCTCGTTCAAAAGAACTTATACCGACCTGTTTCCAAGTGCCGCCATTACTTTCAATAAAAATCCAATGAAGCAATGGAGCTTAAGTTATAGCCGTCGTATTGATCGTCCTGCTTACCAGGATCTGAATCCTTTTGAATTTAAACTGGATGAATATACTTTCCAGAAAGGAAACATTAATCTTCGCCCTCAATACACCAACAGTTTTGGGATCACCCATACTTATAAATACAAGCTGAATATAAATCTTAACTATAGCCATGTGACAGATATGTTCACGCAATTGATAGATACAGCTGAAAAATCAAAAGCCTTTATATCAAAGAAAAACCTAGCAACGCAGGATATTGCAAGCCTTACTGCCAGCTATCCTTTCCAGTATAAAGCTTATAGCTTGTTTACTAACATCAGCACCAATTATTCAATATACCATGCTGACTTTGGCGAAGGTCGCAAAGTTGATCTCGATGCGTTTGGTTTCAATTTCTTTGCACAGAACAGTTTGAAGTTTGCAAAAACATGGACGGCGGAATTAAGTGGTTTCTATAATGCCCCGACTATTTACCAGGGAAGTTTTAAAGGAAGGGCTTTATACAGTGTTGATGCAGGTTTGCAAAAACAAGTAATGAAAGGAAAGGCTACCATCAAAGCATCTGTAAGTGACCTGTTTCATACTATGAGATTCAGAGCTACTTCTGATTTTGCCGGTCAGTCAACAATGTTTACTTCCCGCTGGGAAAGCCGGCAGTTCAAACTAAATTTTAATTTCCGGTTTGGAAACAACGGAGTAAAACCTGCAAGACAACGTTCGGGCGGCGCAGATGATGAATTAAAAAGAGTGCAACAAAGCAATGGAGTGGGAATAGGAAATAACTAGGACTAAATATAGCCATGGGAAATTGGAAAATTATCTGGAACTAACTGTGATTTTCCAATTTCCTTTTTTTATATAAAGAAGGCAAAATAGTATTGCCCTATCGTACAACATCAAATTTTGATTTTATATATTCACAGTAGAAATAAATGAGATTTAAAACCCGATATCGCTTTTGGAATGTGGTCTGGGTCGTTCTGGCTCTTGTCATTTTCTTGGCATGCATTGCCTTTATCACTTATGCACTGTTTCCGAACGAAGAAGCTATGAATGAGATAAAAAAAGCACATTCGGTTCCACCCTATGTTTATATGCTCAGGTATGGAATGGGTATATTGTTCATCATTTTCTTTTTCTATTTCACCACCAATTATTATTACAACCTGCTTGCCGAAAAGAAAAAATTTATTTCCTTTCTCAAAGTATCAGTCATCATTTTATTGTTTTGTTTTGCATACCATACTATTTTATTTTATTTTTTACCACAGGCGTTGCGGGCAGCCTACCCCTCCCTGCTCGTAATGTTTTTCTCAATGGTGATAAATTTGAGTATGTTTTTCGGCATAAGTTTCCTGATCGCTTACGTAACTATATTACGGGAAGGACAAAAACAAAGAAAAATACTCGAGGCGCAGAAACTGCAGCTTGAAGTGGAAAAGTCGGAAGCAAATTTGAATTTTCTGAAAGCGCAGATCAACCCGCATTTTTTACATAACACTCTGAATTTTTTATACGCTAAATCAATTCCTTATTCGCCTGAATTATCAGAAGGAATTCTTACGTTAAGTGATATTATGCGATATGCGTTGAGTGAGGGCAATGCCAGGGAAGGTAAAGCCCCGCTGAAGGATGAGATTGAGCATGTAAGAAATGTTATCAAAATAAACCAGCTACGATTCAGCAATAAACTGAATGTAAATTTTGAAGTAACCGGTGTAGTAAATGGAGCAATGATCATTCCTTTTGTGCTCATTACTATTGTTGAAAATGCTTTCAAACATGGCGATCTCAAAAAACAGGAATACCCGATTGATATCAAACTGAATGTTAACAGGAGTAAACTTTATTTTTATTGCCGGGATAAAAAGAAATCAGGACCAAAAGAAGTATCTACAGGTATTGGATTAGAAAATATCAGGAAGCGCCTGGATCTTGCTTATGGGGATAACTATAAATTTATTGTGAAAGATGATGCCGAGTTTTATACTACTGAACTAACCATTGACCCGTTATGATCAATTGTATCATTGTTGATGATGAGCCGCATGCTATTGAGGTGCTCGATCACTATGTAAAGCAAACACCACACCTACATCTGGTGGCAAGTTTTACGAACCCGATCGAAGCATTGCAGTTATTGGGTCAGCAAAAGATCGATCTCGTTTTTCTCGATATACAAATGCCTGAAATTACCGGTATTGATTTTATCAAGGCCATCCAGGGGAAAAGCAAAGTGATATTGACAACTGCCTATAGCGAATTTGCGCTGGAAGGATATGATCTGTATGTGGTGGACTATCTTTTGAAACCTATCCGCCTGCCACGGTTTTTAGCAGCAATACAGAAGGCAGTTGAGCAGCTCAATGCAACTAGTGAAACACATTCATACCCGGAAATTGTGGAAGACGATTACATTTTTGTAAAAACGGAATCAAAAGGGAAACTCCTTAAGATCAACCTTGGTGATATTGATTTCATTGAAAGCATGAAAAATTATGTGGCCATTCATCGTAGCGGGCAAAAAACATTGGTTTATACAAGCATGAAAGAACTGGAAGAACGATTGCCCAAAAAACAATTTATCCGCGTACACAAATCTTTTATTATTCCTATTTCCCGTATCACCGGAATCGAAGGAAATTTAGTTCGGCTAAAAAATACTACCGCCGAAATACTGATCGGGGAAAATTATAAGGCGGAGCTGATGGAGATCATCAGGGGGAAGATGATACAATAGAAATAAATTCCTCTATTTTTTATTGATTTGATGAAAGGCAATAGTGAGTACTGAAATTCTACCTAATTTAGCTGCCTCAATTTCTAAATAAAAAGTATATGCCAACAACAACATGTGAGATCTCAGGTAACGTTTACCAGTTAGATTATACCAAAATGAATTCCAAAAGAGGAGTTTATTATTTTGGAAAGATACATAGCGAGCCCGTTACGGGTTTTGCCTTTACAGCCCTGAATAGCGGCGGACATGAATTTGATGATAATCGTGAGCCGATGCATCGGCAAGAGGCAATTGTGACTGCAATCAAAAACAGTGAAGGCAGTAATTAATTGTATGCCATTATAATCCAGCCACCCCCAACCTTTGCTCCATTCATCCATGATAAGGCCGTCCTTGATACGGGAAAAGGCAGGTTTATGCTGCTTATAAATAACTACTGATGACAAGGAATCTCCTTGTCATTTTTATTGGATAGAACCCGTTAATTTCACAATCTTAATTTTTATAAATGCGATTAATACTTTTTGTTTTTATTACAAGCTCATTCACATTTTGCGTAACATCTAAGTCGGAACAGAAAAAAAATCCAGCCGATGTAAATAAAAAAGAAATAAGAACCGGGGCTGAACAAACGGAAAAATATCTCCCGTTACTCAAAGGGAAAAGAGTTGCTATCATGGCCAACCAAACAAGTGTCATTGGTAAAACACATCTTGTTGACAGTCTTAAAATTCTTGGTGTAACTATTGTAAAAGTATTTGGCCCTGAACATGGTTTTCGCGGCAATGCAAGTGCCGGGGCAAAAGTGGCTGATGAAATAGATCCTGCTTCAGGTATTCCCGTGATATCATTGTATGGAGCAAAAAACAAACCGACAAAAGAAGATCTTGCTGATGTTGATATTTTGATCTACGACTTGCAGGACGTTGGTGTTCGCTTTTATACAAACATTAATGCATTGTCAAGATTGATGGAAGCTTGTTATGAGAATGGAAAAGAAATGCTGATACTTGACCGGCCAAATCCAAATGGTTATTTAATTGACGGCCCTATACTCGATATGAAATACAAATCAGGTATCGGCATGTTTCCAATCCCGATGTCACATGGTTTAACAGTTGGAGAATTTGCACAAATGGCAAATGGTGAAGGATGGTTAACAAATAAAGTAAAATGTAAGATCAAAATAATTCCGGTAGCTAATTATAATCACGATATGCCATACACATTACCTGTAAAACCATCACCTAATTTAAATACACAACAAGCCATTTTGTTATATCCATCAACCTGTATGTTCGAAGGAGTGTATGTTAATCATGGCCGTGGCACTATGTTTCCATTCACTGTTCTCGGTAGTCCTGAATTAAAAGGAAAATATGAGTTTTCTTATACGCCTACCGGTATTAAAGGAATGGCTGAAACACCATTGTTCATGGACCAGGTTTGTTATGGCTTGGATCTTCGTAACTATGATACAGAACAATTGAGAAAAACTAAAAAGATCAACCTGCAA
>DASTZB010000246.1:0-5803 GCA_035764525.1 Chitinophagaceae bacterium
AAGGGAACTAAGTTTTGTAGAAGAAGAACAGCCTTCAAATATGAGTCTGCTGGGTACAGGTTCTGTTTTGAATTTATATTTAAAACAGCGACGCAGCAGCCAGGTCAACGCAATCATTGGTTTTTTGCCAAACAACGATCAGCTTTCATCGAAAAAACTATTGATCACAGGTGAAGCAAATATTAATCTGCAAAATGCATTTGGCGGTGGTGAAGCGCTTGGCCTTAACTGGCAACAATTGCAGGTAAAATCGCCAAGACTGAATATTTTTTACCGACATCCATATTTATTCAATTCGCCGCTCGGAGTTGATTTTTCTTTTGACATGCTTCGCAAAGACAGCAGCTACTTAAATATTAATCTGAACCTTGGCGCCCGGTATGTGCTTTCAGAATCGCAATCAGGAAAAATATTTCTTCAGCACCTGCAAACGATCGTCAGCCAGGGAGGCATTAATGAGGCGCAAGTGATCGCATCAAAAACATTACCCGATATCGCAGATGTCAGTTCATTAGGTCTCGGAGTGGAATTTGAAAAAAATAAAACCAATTATAAGTTTAATCCAAGAGACGGTTATCAATTCAACATTGGAGGATCAGGAGGTACAAAAAGGATCAAAAAAAATAATGAGATACTTGAGCTGGAAGATCCATCGGACCCATCCTTTGATTTTGATGGATTGTATGATACGGTAAAGCTGAAATCATATCAATTAAGGTTACTGGGCGCCGTGGCAAAATATTTTCCGATAGGAAAACAAAGCACATTTAAAACGGCGATCAGTGGTGGTACAATTCTAAGCGATAATATTTACCGAAATGAACTTTTCCAGATCGGGGGGTATAAATTGCTTCGTGGCTTTGATGAGGAAAGCGAATATCTATCGCAGTTTGCTGTTGGTACATTTGAGTATCGGTATCTCATCGGGTTAAATTCCTTTTTCTTTGGATTTATTGATGGCGGATGGGGAAGAAATAATAGCCATAGTTCAAAATACACACATACTTATATAGGTACAGGGCTTGGGCTTGCATTGGAAACAAAGGCTGGAATTTTTAACCTGGCATGGGCTGTTGGTAAAAGAGATGATACGAAGTTTAATTTACGTCAGTCAAAGATCCATTTTGGGTTTGTAAATTATTTTTAGAGAATCATTCTTTCTTTTCATCCCGATAAAACACTTTAATACTTTTGCGATTCGAATGAAGCATCTCTATCCACTCTTACTTTTTATTTGTTTGTACCCTGCATCCATTTTTGCCCAGGTCGATTCTATCAATACACAGGCGGACAGTTTGCGAAAAGATTCTTTAAGACCTAAGCCACGGACCATAACAATTACTGATTCAACAAGAGTAAATACTAAACCTACTTTGCACAGCGATAGTTTACAAATAAAAGACTCGCTTCGTGTAAAAGATTCCTTACAATCGGTTCAGCAAGCCGCAGATTCACTTCAAAAAAAAATAGCTGAAAAACAATTGCCGGTTCAGATTTTAAAAGATGGCGACAAGAAGGTCTTCACGGGCAAAGAGTATCTTTTTTATTACCTGATCTTTTTATTCATCTTGTTTGGCCTGTTACGAAGAGCATTCAATAAATATTTTTATGATCTGTTCCGGGTTTTTTTCAAAACCACATTAAAACAAAGGCAAACACAAGAGCAGTTGTTGCAATCAACTTTAGCCTCGGTGCTTATGAATAGCTTTTTTGTTTTATGTGCAGGTCTTTATGTCAATTTTCTTTTACAATACTTTCAACTTGTCATTGCTGATAACTTTTGGTTGCAGTACGTTTACTGCGCAAGCGCATTGGCGGCAATCTATTCGGTAAAATATCTTGGGCTAAAAATTACCGGTTGGTTGTTTAATGTGAGTAATGCAACAGACTCTTATATTTTCATTGTTTTTATTATCAATAAAATGCTGGGTATATTTCTTTTGCCTTTTTTGCTTTTATTGGCATTTGCAAACGATCCTTTGTACAGTTCAGCCATGGTTATTTCGTGGTTGGGCATAGGTTTGCTTCTCATTTACAGGTTTATTTTATCATATAGGGCGTTGCGTAAAGAGGTAAAGCTCAATTCATTTCATTTCATTTTATATATTCTTGGTTTCGAGATTATACCCCTTTTGCTGATTTACAAGCTGTTATTGCACATTTTTTAAAAAGAACTTATTAACTTTGCAAACAATTTAGCCGAACCAGTATGGTAAAAAACGGGAAAGCTGATACGTCAGCTAAGCAAGTGAAAAAGATTTTGGTTACCCAACCCAGGCCGGAAAGCGATAAATCGCCGTACTATGAGCTGTCAAGAAAATACAGTCTTGAGCTCGATTTCCATCCTTTTATCCGTCTTGAAGCGATTCCTGGAAAAGAATTCCGTAAGCAGAAAATTGAGATCCAGAACTATACGGGGGTGATTTTTACCAGCCGAAATGCTATTGATCATTTTTTCCGGACATGCGAAGAACTTAAAGTTAACGTGTCGCAGGATACAAAGTATTTCTGCATTACAGAAGCCGTAGCACTATATCTTCAAAAATTTATTCTTTACAGGAAAAGAAAGGTTTTTTATGGCGCCGATGGCTCAAATAAAAGCCTGTTTGATGTTATAAACAAACATAAAAGCAATGAAAAGTTCCTTTATGTTTGTTCAGAAAACCAACAGGATAACGAAATAGTCAATTGGTTAAAAAGCAATAGCTGCGAGTTTGTTTTAGGCTTTATGTATCGTACACGCAGCAATGATGTAAAAGTTCTGCTTGAACAAAAAGAATATGATGTGATCTGTTTCTTTACTCCAAGTGGCGTCAAAAGTCTTTTTGATAATCTTCCAAAGTACAGGCAAAATGGAACTGTAATAGGAGCATTTGGAAGCAATACAATGAGAGCAGTAGAGGAAGCGGGCCTGAAACTTGACATAAAAGCACCGCAACCACAAACACCAAGCATGGTTGCTGCCCTGGAACAATTTATCCTGGCAAGTAAGAAAAAATAAAAATGAGTTTGGTAAAATAATTGAAGGCACTAATAAGTGCCTTTTTTATTTTCTAAACACGAACTTCATATTCTAATTTATTTCATGCATCGATTCACAAATAAACTTATTGACGAAACAAGTCCTTATTTGCTTCAGCATGCCCATAATCCGGTAAACTGGTTTCCCTGGGGTGAAGAAGCATTGGATAAAGCAAGAATTGAAAATAAACCTATTCTTGTCAGTATAGGCTATTCAGCTTGTCATTGGTGTCATGTAATGGAAAGAGAAAGCTTTGAAGACGAAGAAACGGCCGGTCTCATGAATGAGCATTTCATAAATATTAAAATCGATAGAGAAGAAAGGCCGGATCTTGATCATATCTATATGGATGCCGTGCAGGCCATGACTGGAAGCGGTGGCTGGCCTTTAAATGTTTTTCTCACACCTGGTGCTATGCCATTTTATGGAGGCACTTATTTTCCACCAAAGCGAGCATTTAATCGTCCTTCATGGCAAGAAGTGTTGATAGGAGTTACCGAGGCTTTTACTCAAAGAAGAAACGAAATAAATGCGCAAGCCGAAAATTTAACTGAACATCTTGTGCAAGCAAATGCTTTTGGAATTTCACCTCCGGAAGAAAATGATTTTTTTACTAAAGAAAAGATCAATGAAGCGTTTGAAAATATCATGAAAAATGCTGACAAAAAATTGGGTGGGTTTGGCAGGGCACCAAAATTTCCCCAGTCATTTGTCGTCCAATACTTACTTCGTTTTTATTATACAACTGAAAATAAAGAAGCATTAGAACAAGCATTATTAAGCATTGATAAAATGATCAATGGTGGCATTTATGACCAGGTCGGTGGTGGTTTTGCCAGATATTCGACCGATACAGAATGGTTAGTGCCGCATTTTGAAAAAATGCTTTATGACAATGCTTTACTGCTTTCCATTATTAGTGAAGCTTATCAGATAACGGGTGATAATCGGTACAAGGAAGTAATTGAAGAAACAATTCAATTTGTTCAAAGAGAATTGATGCACACAGAAGGTGGATTTTATGCTGCTTTAGATGCAGATAGTGAGGGAGAGGAGGGAAAATTTTATGTTTGGAATTATGAAGAAGTGATTGACCTTTTGCAAAATGACGCTATCATCTTTTGTGATTTTTTTGATATAAAAGCTGAAGGAAATTGGGAAGGGAAAAACATTCTATGGAGAAAGAAAATAGAAAAGATTTTTGGTGGGGAAAAAGATATTTCATTGAAAGAATTGCAAAGAATAATTCAAAAAGGGAAAAAGATATTACTCGAAAAAAGAAATGAAAGAATAAGACCGCAAACAGATGATAAGATTCTTTTAGGATGGAATGCTTTAATGAATACAGCACTTTGCAAAGCATTTGCAGCCACAGGAAATGAGTCATTCAAACAATTGGCAGTCGATAACATGCAATTTTTGCTAAGCAAATTTTCAAAAAGCAATACCACTGAATATTTTCATAGCTGGAAGAATAGTAAAGCTAAACAACCGGCCTTTCTTGATGATTATGCGTTTTTAATACAGGCGTTGATCCAGCTTCAGGAAATAACTGGGAGTGCCAATTATCTTGAAAAAGCAAGGATGATAACTGAGCAAGTGCTAAAAAGCTTTAGCGATTCAACTACTGAGTTCTTTTTTTATACTAATACCAATCAAACGGACGTTGTAGTGAGGAAGAAAGAGGTTTATGATGGAGCGCAGCCGTCTGGCAATGCCGTAATGGCTGACAATTTATATCGTTTAGGATTATATTTTGATAAAAGCGATTGGAAGGAGAAAAGCGTTCTGATGATTACTTCTTTGGGAAATGCTATCGTTCGATATCCAACTTCTTTTGGTAGCTGGGCCTGCAGTCTTTTGGAAATTTCAATCGGGACAAATGAGATTGTTATTATTTCTAATGAAGCACAGCATATTCTGACTCAGGTTCTTAAGGAATATATTCCCCATAAGGTAATTATGACAGCTGAAGAAGGAAGCAACTCATTTCCCCTTTTATCCGGTAAAGAGAAATCTAAAGAAATGGCTCTATACTTATGTCGGGATTATACATGTGAAAACCCTGTGGCATCAATTAGTGCTTTAATTGATTTAATCAGGCGTAAAGAATTAAAAATTAGTTGATAGGCTATACAATATTGAAATGCAAAACCCGTTAGAACTTTTACCTCGTAAAAGAGGCTTGTATACGAAAAAAATAAACATTATCCTTGTGATTCAGTTATATTCAAAATCTTATATTTGTCCTTTACCCTTTAAGTGTATGAAAATGAAAAACCTTTACAGCATTCTCCTCGTGGTAGCGGCGACACTAACGCTAACCAGTTGTGGAATTTTTGGAAAGAAGAACAGCAAGGGAAGTACCCTTCCTAATGATGGCCAGGTGCATGGTATTGCCCCCGGAAGTAAATATGTTCTTCCAAAACCTCCGGGTATGGTTTACATACCGCAGGGAACTTTCCATATGGGCCCAAGTGACGAGGATCCTGCTTATGCCTTTAGTGCAAGAAATCGTTCTATCTCTATCAGTGGATTTTGGATGGATGCTACTGAGATCACCAACAATGAATATCGTCAGTTTGTTGTTTGGGTTCGTGACTCAGTAACCGCTTCCGAATTGAAATTTCTTAAGCAAGGAAAAGATGGAAACGAATATGTTGACTGGCAGAAAATGAAAACTGTTAAATGGAACGATCCTAAATTCCTTGAACAGCTAGGTCAAACAAATCTTATACTTCCTCCGGATGACAGGATCTTTGGAAGAATTGAGATTGATCC
>DASTZB010000247.1:0-13409 GCA_035764525.1 Chitinophagaceae bacterium
ACTAAGAGTGCCTGAAATTTATGGTACTAAGCTGTTAAGTTCTTTAAACCCCTTTAAAAGAAGACATTTTATTCGGTTACCTGAGAGGTTACCTGATGAATATATTTCTTGAAACACTTTGCTGGCAAAGCCTGCAGTGAATCAATTCTTTCCCAGCGGGATCACCACTTATCAAAGCCTCCTCAAATGGAGGCTTTTTTATTACCCGCATTTTAAAGTACGTTTGTAACCACAAGCAGTAAAATGTCCACTTATTTCAAAGATAAAGTTGTAATCGTCACAGGCGGCACCGATGGAATAGGTAAAGCACTTGTTGAAGAATTGATCAAAGAAGGTGCAAAAGTTTCTACTTGTGGCAGGAATCACGATAAACTCTATCAATTACAAACAGAATTTCCGTCAGCCGATCTTCATACAATGGTGGCCGATGTGAGCAGCGAAAATGATTGCCGGAGGCTGATTGAACTTACACACAAGATCTATGGTGGCATTGATATTCTTATCAATAATGCCGGGATATCAATGCGGGCGGAATTGATAGATACTTCAGTTGATGTGATCAAAAAAGTAATGGAGATCAATTTCTTTGGCGCTGTTTACTGTACAAAATATGCTTTACCATTTCTAATTGAAAGAAAAGGAACAATAGTCGGAGTTTCTTCCATTGCCGGCTATCGTGGGCTTCCTGGCAGAAGCGGTTATTCTGCATCAAAACATGCTTTGCAGGGCTGGATGGAAGCGATCAGGACAGAATTGCTTGATTCCGGAGTAAATGTAATGTGGGTTTGCCCCGGCTTTACTACATCAAATATCAGGAATGCTGCATTAAATAAAGAAGGAGAAGCACAAGGCGAAAGTCCAATGGATGAAGGTAAAATGATGACAGCAGAAGAATGTGCCAAAAGAATATTGTCGGCAATTGAAAAAAGGAAAAGAACTGTTGTAATGACGTTCCAGGGAAAACAAACTGTATTCATGAATAAATTTTTTCCCAACCTGGCTGATAAATTTGTAAGAAATTTTTTTTACAAAGAAGGAAAACTTGTAAAATGATTTTAGATATCGGATTGCGGATTTTAGATTTTTAGAAAAAACTTGATCCTCTAATATAAATTTGTCCCGGTAAAATCCGAAATCGTAAATCGAAAATCTGAAATGCCACTACTAACCCTGACCTCTGATATTGGTAACCACGACTACCTTACAGGGGCCATAAAAGCGAGACTGCTCAGTATCAACCCGGATTTTCGGTTGATAGATATTTCTCATAACATCGCGCCGTTTAACTATCCACAGGCATCTTACGTTTGTAAAAATGCCATTAAGAATTTTCCTGATTTTACCTATCATATTATTATAGTCAATCTATTTGACAAGAACCAGGATCATTTATTGCTCGCTTTTCATAACAATCAATATCTCCTTTGCGCAAATAATGGCCTGCTTACAATGATACTTGAAGAAAAACCTGAGATCGTGATTGGTATTCCGTGGCCGGATGGAAAGATGAAAAACACTCTCCAATGTGCAGATATTTTTGGCAATACAATTAATCAACTTGTCAATGGCGAGTCAATTAAAAATATTGGCCCCGATATCCCATATATCGAAAAAAATCCATTGCGACCGGCTGTTGGCGATGATTGGATCGACGGCCAGATAATTTTCATCGACAATTTTGAAAACGTGATTGTAAACATCACCCGCCATGAGTTTGAGGAACTGCGTAAAGGCCGTGGATTCAAAATAAATTTTAAAAGAGATGAAGTGATCGATCATATCAGTCAAACTTATGCTGATGTGCCCGAAGGAGAAAAGCTGGCCTTGTTCAACAGCGCTGGTTACCTTGAGATCGCCATCAATAAAGGCAATGCAGCCGGACTGCTCGGACTAAA
Source organism: Chitinophagaceae bacterium (assembly GCA_035764525.1). Lineage (GTDB taxonomy): Bacteria > Bacteroidota > Bacteroidia > Chitinophagales > Chitinophagaceae > VBAS01. The sequence continues at coordinate 1,896 of DASTZB010000247.1, forward strand.
AGGATTTTCGGAAAAAAATTCACAGTCAAGACAGATCCTACAAAACCAACTTTTTTATCAAACAGTAAGAATAAATTTTGAATAGCCGATGGAAAGATTAGCTGTTGACATGGATGGCGTACTCGCCGATGTGTACGAACAATTCTTCCGGTATGATGAAAAAGATTTTGGCCAAAGAAGGCCTTTAGAAGAAGTAATTGGTGTTACAGAGAGAAAAGCTTTTCCTCATATAAATGAATACGTTCATGCAAAAGGATTTTTCCGAACAGCACCACTTGTAAAAGATTGCGTAGAAATAGTCAGCGAACTTAATAAAAACTATGAGCTTTTCATAGTTTCTGCCGCGATGGAATTCCCTCAAAGTCTTCCTGAAAAATTAGAATGGCTGAATGAACACTTCCCTTTTTTGAGTTGGCAGCAAATAGTTTTTTGCGGAAGCAAGACAATCGTTGACGCAGATATTATGATCGATGATCATTTTAAAAATCTTGATCTCTTTGATGGAACAACCATCCTTTTCACCCAACCCCATAATCAATTAAAAAATGCGGGACGGCATAAAAGAATTGATTCATGGCAAGACATCGCTTCTATTCTTTTATAACCTCTCCGTTTCCTATCAAACCCTTCAAATATTTTAAATATTGTTTTGCCAGCCGGAAAAGCGAAATCTTCTGTTGAAACCCTATTTTTGCCCCCATTCCACCTGACAGGTTCGGGAAAAAAGGAATAAAATCAAATCTTTATGAATTTCAGGAAAGTAAACAATATTACCGGGTGGGTAATATTGCTGATTGCTACTGCTACTTACACTCTTACCCGTGAAGCCACTGCAAGTTTTTGGGATTGCGGCGAATTTATCGCCTGTGCAAATGAAATTGGGATCCCTCACCCTCCGGGTTCACCGCTTTTTACCATGCTTGGCCGTTTATTTATTCTTGTATTTAGTGGCGGCAATGCTGCAAATGCTGCCAGTTCCGTGAACCTTTTAAGTGCTGTAGCCAGCGGATTCTGTATTTTATTTCTTTTCTGGACCATCACTCATTTTGCCCGTAAGATGTTTGTGAATCATGGTGAGAATCTTACAGCACAGCAGACGTTTACAGTCATGGCATCAGGTGTTGTTGGTGCCTTGGCTTACACTTTCAGTGATACATTTTGGTTCAGCGCCGTTGAAGGTGAAGTTTATGCTTTGTCTTCGTTTTTTACTGCACTTATTATCTGGGCCATGCTAAAATGGGAACATGCTTATGAATTAGCAAAAGATGTTGCTGAAAGGAACAGGGCGGATCGTTGGATAGTTTTCATCTTCTTTATGATTGGCTTATCAATTACAGTTCACTTGCTGAATCTTTTGACAGTGCCGGCCATTGTAATGATCTACTTCTATAAAAAATATACGCCAACAATTCGTAAATCTATTTTTGCATTTTTATTCAGTTGCGTATTGACAGGGGCAGTACTTTTTGGAATGGTGTATGCTATTCCAAGAACATCGGCTTTGTTTGACCGCATGTTTGTGAATGGTTTTGGTCTTCCTTTCTTTACCGGCTTTACATTCTTTTTTATTCTGCTTGGAGTTCTTCTCTGGTATTTGTTAAAGGTAGCAAGGGTTAAAGGCATGCCTATCCTTCGCCTTGCGGTTTGGTGTTTTGTTTTTATAATGATTGGCTATTCCACTTACGTTACAACGCTTATTCGTTCCAAAGCAAACCCGGGAATTGACATGAGTAATGTTGATAATCCAATGACACTTGCCTCTTATTTTGCCCGTGAACAATATGGAGCTGCTCCATTTCTTTATGGACCGAGCTTTGCCTCTCTTCCTGACGATAAGGACAGGGATGGGTATTATGACATGAAAAAAGGGAGAATGAGATGGGGACCTTTGGGTAACAAATATGTGCCTCTTGGAAGAGAAGAAGAATATGATTTCGATCCTTCACAAAAGATGGTGTTCCCCCGTATCTGGGATGGATCAGAACAACAGCAACATTTACAATTTTATGTTGACTGGTTAAATAAAACTCCTTACCAGGATGCCACGGGCAGAATTTCTTATGATCCGCCAGTTACTTATGGTGATAATTTTAATTTTTTCTTCAGCTACCAAATGGGCCTGATGTATTGGCGCTATTTCATGTGGAATTTTTCTGGACGACAAAACGACTTACAGGGTTTTGGCAATCGCAGAGATGGCAACTGGCAAACAGGTATTTCTATTATTGATAAACAAATGCTGGGCGACCAAAGCATCCTGCCTGATAGTTTAAAAGAAAATAAGGCAAATAATAAATTATACTTATTGCCCTTCCTGCTTGGTATTCTGGGTTGCGTTTATCATTTTATAAAGAAAAAGAATGATTGGGTTGTAAACTTCCTGCTATTCTTTTTTACAGGGATTGCCATCGGATTATATCTGAATATGCCGGGCAATCAGCCCCGTGAAAGAGATTATGCATTTGTGGGATCATTCTATGCTTTCGCCGTTTGGATTGGTTTAGCTGTAACTGCACTTGTAAAATTGACAAAGGAAATAAAACAGAATTCTTTCAATACAATTGTTTACGGTTCTGTTCTTACTTTCCTCATTTCAGTTTTCAGCATGACCTACCTCCCCGGAACAGCGGTTATAAAAGCATCTTTGATGATTACTGCTGTTTATGCAATACTGGCTGCTGGATTGCCTGCCTTGCTGAAAGCAATTTCCTCAAAAGGAGCAAATGAAAAAATCATAAACATAGCAGCTGCAGTAATTTGTATGCTCGCCCCAATACTGATGGCTAACCAGGAATGGGATGACCATGACCGCAGTAAAAAAACATTGGCAAGAGATGATGCAAAAAACTATCTAGAAAGCTGTGCGCCAAATGCCATTCTTTTCTGCTTTGGTGATAACGATACTTATCCTTTATGGTATGCGCAGGAAGTAGAAAAAGTAAGGCCCGATATTCGCATCGTCAACACCAGTTTGTTGGGTATTGATTGGTATATAAACCAGCTACGCTATAAAATAAATCAAAGTGATTCTGTTGATGTCATTTGGAGGCCTGACCAGATCATTGGTGATAATCTACAGTATTTACAATATATGGCCAATGATAAAGTACCGCAAGATCAATATTATCCTCTTTATGATGTAATGAAAAATGTGATTGGCAACCAAACTGATCCAAGAATTTTACCAATAAAAAGGTTTAAAGTTCCGGTTGATACCGCATTGGCAAGAAAAAATGGAACTTTGAATGAAGAAGATGTGGCGACAACTGAAATGCAATTTGAAGTTCCGAATCGTGCCCTTACAAGAGATCAATTGATAATTCTGAATGTTATTGCGACTAATCAATGGAAAAGGCCAATTTATTTTACATCAACACAAGTAGGAATGGGATTAGATGGTTTTTTGAGGAGAGAAGGCATGACGTACCGGCTTATTCCTGTAAGGCCAACCTCCGATGTGAATGTAAAGCCGATGTATGAACACATGATGACAAAATTCACAAATGGGCATGCTGATGTAAAAGGTGTTTACTTCGATGAAGAAAATCGCAGGCATCTTTACCAAATACGGCAATCATATGCAGACCTTGCAAGAGAACTTCTTACAAAAGGGAAAAAGGATTCTGCAAGAGCAGTGGTATTAAAGTCAGACCAGCTTATTCCCGATACAAACGTGCCTTATGGTATTCCAAGCCGCTATGAGCAGCATAACCGGGCGAGCTGGTCATTGATGGAAGCAGCTTATGAATCCGGCGCTACAGAACTGGCTAAAAAGATCGGTAAAGAATTGAACAAAGATTTTGATCAGCACATGGAATATCTTGCTTCGCTTGGTGATATGACCAAGAAACAGCTTGAAGACATATTGATGAATTACAGCCAGCAAAAATACATGGAGCAGATACAGCAACAACAAGGTGGTCAACCAAACCGCCAGGCTGATGCTTATTTAACTGCTAATCTTTCGAGAAATCAGTCTGGTTTAACTACTGACATGCTACAGCTATTTAATTTAATGCAATATGTAAAAAGAACAGAAACTGATAATAACCCGGCCGCAAAAGATTCAATAAACAAAAAGCTTGATTCATTATTAAAGAACCCTGATTCCAATAAATTGAAGGCTGATACGCCGAAAATAGCAAAGCCCAAATAAGTTTATTAAGGTAGTAATTAAAAGACCTTCCGAAATCGGGAGGTTTTTTTGTTACGACAGCCTCCGATTAAATAAAGTTGTAATTTGCTATGTGGTTACTGCCAGCCAAGACTAAATCTGCAATCTTAAATCTAAAATCTGAAATAGAATGATCGGTCATCACTTTAAAAAATTTGATCCGAATGAAGGAGGTAAGTCGCGGTTTGAGCAATTGCTTGATATGTTCATGCAGTTACTTACCTACACAAACGGTGAACTTTCAGAAGCATTGAGCTGGATGAATGAGCTGGATAAAAAATTTGAATTGACGGATGATGAATATGGCATCGGCGATTTTATTGAAGACCTTAAGGACAAAGGATACATCACTGATGATAATCAACTCGGCGAAATAAAGATCACTCCAAAAACTGAGCAAGGTATTCGCAAAAGAAGTTTGGAAGAAATTTTTGGAAAACTGAAGAAAACAAAACAAGGCGATCATCATAGCTTCAAACCGGGACAAGGTGATGAACAGAATCCTGAATCAAGGCCATTCCGTTTTGGCGATATGCTGGAGCAAATTGATTTTACCGAAAGCATCCGTAATGCACAGATCAATCATGGCATTGAAAGCTTCAATATGCAGGAAGATGACCTTACAATTCGTGAAACGGATTTCAAAGCCCAAACATCTACCGTATTGATGATCGATATTTCACATTCTATGATATTGTATGGAGAAGACCGGATAACTCCTGCAAAAAAAGTGGCGATGGCTTTGAGTGAACTGATAACAACAAGATACCCGAAAGACACACTGGATATTGTTGTATTTGGAAATGATGCATGGCCGGTGGAAATAAAAGACCTCCCCTATTTGCAGGTTGGGCCTTATCATACAAATACAGTTGCGGGGCTTGAATTAGCAATGGATATTTTAAGAAGAAGAAAAAACCCGAATAAGCAGATATTCATGATCACTGACGGTAAGCCAACTTGTTTAAAAATTGGCAAGCGATATTATAAAAATAGTTTTGGGCTAGACAGGAAGATAACAAGCCGGTGTCTGAATCTTGCCGCTCAATGTAAAAAAATAAAAATACCGATCACAACTTTTATGATCGCTACTGATCCGTATTTGCAACGTTTTGTGAATGAGTTTACCGAAACAAATAATGGCAAAGCATTCTTTGCGTCGCTTGATAAATTAGGCGCATTTATATTTAAGGATTTTGAAAGCGGAAAACGTAAAACTGTTTATTAACCATACACTCTTGGTAGCCATAAAAAAAGGCCAAGATTGAAAGTTTTACGCCACTGATAAAAACACCTATAACATTTAATAAAACCTAAATTGCTAAATAGAATTCCTGAAAGTACAAGAGTGCGACGCAACAAGAGTTAAAAAGAATTACAAAAGCTGGAAATATAACTATGAACATTCAAAATATAAAAACCCTCGGAGAATTAAAGAAAAGCGGTTATCAGCCTCGCAGCATTAAAGAAGAGCTGCGACAGAATCTTATTCTGAAACTAAAGCGAAAGGAAAATACTTTTCCCGGAATTATTGGGTATGAAGACAGCGTGGTACCTGATGTCGAAAGAGCTTTGCTGAGTAAACACAATATTCTTTTTCTCGGGTTACGTGGACAAGCGAAAACCAGAATGGCGAGACAAATGACGGAATTGCTGGATGAATATATTCCATGTATTGCAGGCGGTGAACTGAATGACGATCCTATACGCCCCATTTCAAAATATGCAGCAGATCAAATAGCGGCACATGCCGATGAAACGCCGATCCATTGGATACATCGCAGTGAACGCTACGGTGAAAAACTGGCAACACCTGATGTAAGTGTTGCTGATCTGATCGGTGATATTGATCCCATTAAAGCCGCAAATCTGAAATTAAGTTTTGCTGATGAACGGGTGATCCATTATGGAATTATACCAAAAAGTAACCGCGGCATTTTTGTAATTAATGAATTACCCGACCTGCAGGCCCGTATCCAGGTTGCGCTGTTCAATATATTAGAAGAAGGTGATATACAGATTCGCGGATTTAAACTGAGGTTACCACTTGATATATTATTTGTATTTACTGCGAATCCGGAAGATTATACTAATCGTGGTTCAATAGTGACGCCATTAAAAGATCGTATCGAAAGCCAAATATTGACACATTACCCAAAAACGTTGGAAACAGCTCTTGAAATAACAGATCAGGAAGCAGTAATCGCTGAAGAACAAAAAGCAAAAATTAAGATTAGCGATCTTGTAAAAAGATTGATAGAGCAAGTGGCATTTGAAGCAAGAGCCAGTGAATTTGTAGATAAGAAAAGTGGTGTAAGCGCAAGGCTAACTATTTCTGCTTTTGAAAATGCAGTCAGCTCTGCTGAACGTCGAGCCATTGTAAACAATGAAAAAGAAACACAGGTTTGGCTAAGTGATCTTGCCGGTATCATTCCTTCTATTACCGGTAAAATCGAATTGGTATATGAAGGCGAACAGGAAGGACCTTACCAGGTTGCCATGAATTTATTGGATAAAGCTGTTCGTTCGCAGTTTGCAAATTATTTTCCTAATCCTGAAGTGCTGAAAAAAAGAATGCGGCCAAAAAATGTAGAAGAACCCTCAAGAGATGAAAATCCTTATCGTTCTATCATTAGCTGGTTTGATAAGGGCAACCAGGTAAACCTTTTCTTTAATACTAAAGATGATGATAAGCTGGTGCAGTTATATAAAGTAGACGGGCTTCACCCAATGGTTAAAAAATTTTATAAAGGCGCCAATGAAAAAGAAACTGCTTTATTGATGGAATTTGTTCTGCATGGTCTTTCTTCTTACTCAATGATCAGCAAAAAAATAATTGAAGGAAAAATAGAATTTAAAGACCTGATGGGATCGATGCTGAATCTTGGAGGTATAAAAACGAGTGATGAGGAAGATGATGGGGAGGATTTTACATAGTAATTATCTCTATTAAATAATATTTACTTCTCTTTCCAATACAACTCCAAACTTTTTATTCACGCTTTGTAGTATCTCTTCGCTAAGATCGTAGATTTCTTTTCCTGTTGCTTTACCATAATTTACTAATACCAAAGCTTGCTTTGCATGACAGCCCGCATCGCCTTTGCGATAACCTTTCCATCCGCATTGTTCGATCATCCAGCCGGCTGCAAGCTTTACGATTCCTTTTACCGAGGGATAGGCAATGATATCCGGGAATTTTAATTTCAATTCTTCATATTTACTGGCAGATACTAAAGGATTTTTAAAAAAGCTCCCGGAGTTAGCAATTATTTCGGGATCAGGCAGCTTAGAACTGCGAATATTGATAACTGCCTTCGAAACCGCTTTTATACTGAGCTCCTTTACTTCCATTTTTTCCAGCTCCTCCGCAATTGCTCCATAACTTACATGAAAGATCGGTCTTTTTCTTAATTGAAACGTTACCGATAGAATTGCAAACTGATCTTTATACCTGTTTTTAAAAACGCTGTCACGATAACCAAACTCGCAATCCGTTGTTGTAAATGTGTGAATTCTTTTGTCCCGCAAATGAAAAGCCTCCAAACTCCAAAATACTTCATCAAGTTCTACACCATAAGCGCCGATATTTTGTATTGGTGCGGCACCGGTATTTCCCGGTATCAATGAAAGATTTTCTAGACCGGCCCAATTGTGGTTGATACAATGCAACACAAATAGATGCCAGTTCTCCCCCGCCCCAACTTTTACATAAACATGATCGGCATCCTCATGCTGAACCTCGATACCTTTAATATTATTTTTTAAAATTGTTCCATCGTAATCTTTTGTAAACAAAATATTACTGCCACCTCCCAAAATAAAAATTGAATATTGTGAATAGAACATTTGGTATTCTTCCAATTCTTCAACTGAAGAAAACTCATTAAAAAACCTGGCCTTCACATCTATACCAAAAGTATTATAGGACTTAAGTGGGAAATTTTCATGGATCTGCATGCTGCAAACTTCAGCATTTTTTCATTACAAATGAAAGAACTAATTTTCCATAGCCTTGTTAAATCAAAATCTAATAAAATATCGATATGAAAATATCATTGTTACTACTTTTCCTGCCCCTGATCATTTTTTCCTCCAAAGAAAAAAATTCCAAGCCGGTTGTTATCTCAGAAATAAAACCAGTTGTTCATCCTTCATGGATCATTCAGGGAAATATATATGAAGTTAATGTTCGCCAATATACACCTGAAGGCACTTTCAACGCTTTTGCCAAACATCTTGACAGATTAAAAGATATGGGTGTACAAACTCTTTGGTTCATGCCGCTTAATCCAATTAGCAAGGTTGATCGTAAAGGAGTACTCGGGAGTTATTATGCAGTATCTGATTACACTGGCATAAACCCCGAGTATGGAACAATTGATGACTGGAAGCAACTGGTAAAAACAATTCATGATAAAGGAATGAAAGTGCTGATCGATTGGGTGCCGAATCATACCGGCGCTGATCATAGCTGGTTAAAAACACATCCTGATTTTTATGTAAAGGACAGCACAGGGAAACCTGCAATACCATTTGGCTGGGATGATACACGCCAGCTTGATTATAAAAATGAAATTCTCCAGGATAGCATGATCGCTGCTATGAAATATTGGGTGACGGAAACTGGCATTGATGGTTATCGTGTTGATGTTGCATGGAATATACCCGCACAATTCTGGTTAAGAAGCATTGCACTATTAAAGCAAATCAAGCCTGATATGTTTTTCCTGGCGGAAGGCGACAAGCCTTATTTAATGACAAGTGGTTTTGATGCCTTTTATCCATGGGAAATGTTTCATAAAATGATCGATGTAGCTGCCGGAAGAAGACCTGCATTTGCATTGGATAGTGTAAAGAACAAATATGATACTATTTACCCCAAAGAAGCGATACCGCTTTATTTCACCAGCAATCATGATGAGAACAGTTGGAACAAATCTGACTATAAAACTTTTCCCGGAGCAGTACATGCACCATTTGCTGTGTTTACACAAACAATGGCGGGAACAATTCCGCTTGTATACAGCGGACAGGAAGAACCATTTCTTGACAGTGTAAGTTTTTTCTATAAAGACACAATCACATTTAAGAATTATGGCAGAGCAAAGTTTTATAAGACCTTATTGGAACTTAGAAAAAATAACCCCGCTTTGGCTGTTGATGCTTCTTTCAAAAAAGTAAATGTCGGTAATGTTGCAGCATTGTATGCATATGTAAGAGAAAAGGAAGGTAAAAAGATTTTTGTTATTCTTAATCTCTCCAAAGCAGAACAAACTATAAAGGTAACAGACAAAGATCTGCAGGGTAATCCCTACAATTTATTTATAGGAACAAATGAACCACTGAGTGATAAAGAATGGAAGATAGAACCATGGGGGTATGTTGTGTATGAGTATAAATAATGCAAAATGACAGCAACACTTGTTGGCGCTACTGGTTTGATCGGCGGTTATTTACTGGAAGAACTGCTGAACGATCCTTATTTTGATACAGTAAGAATTCTTATTCGCAGGCCAATTGATATCACTCATCCAAAACTGGAAAAGAAGATCGTTGATTTTAATGACAGTGATTCATTGTTGGTTGCTTTGAGCAATAGCGATGCTTTGTTTTGTGCTATCGGTTCAACAATGAAAAAAGTAAAAGGTGATAAAGATAGTTATCGCAAGATTGATTTTGACATACCCGTTAAGCTTGCAAGATTTTGTAAAATGACAGGCTGTGAAAAATTTATTCTTGTCTCCTCAGCAGGTGCAAATTCTAAAAGCCATAACTTTTATCAACGTTTAAAAGGTGAAACGGATGAAACTGTGAAGAGTGTTGACTTAGAAACAATTCATATTATGCGACCTTCCTTGTTACTTGGAGAAAGAAAAGAATTTCGTTTAGGAGAAAATATCGGTAAAGCTTTAATGACAAGCCTTTCATTTCTTATTCCGGAAAAGTACAAAGCGATACAGGGAAAAGATGTGGCGAAAGTCATGCTTGCTTTAGCAAAGAAAAATGATGAAGGAATTTTTGTTCATGAGAATAGCGAGATAAGAAATTTAAGTAAATAATTTTCATGAAGAATTTCATTGATAGCTTGCGCCGTTTTATAAATAGTCTTAAAAGGCCATCAAAGAAAACGAATATGAGAAAGCTTCTTGTACGTGGAGAAACTCTCGATTCTTTTACATTCAGAGATTCAACTGAGGAAGACATTCCTGAACTTGGGGAACTTCATGCAATAACATGGGCGCAGACCTACACCCTTGGAAAATCTCCAAATATCAAGTTAAGACAATATCAGTGGCACAAAGCATTTACAGAAGAAAATGATGGAAGCTGGTTTTGTATCCTTGTCGTTGATAAAACAAATAAATTAGTAGGATTTGCAAAAGGAAAAACATACAGAGACAATTATGATTCTGAATTACGTGGAGATCTAAACAAAATTTATTTGCTTAGCGAATATCAACGAGTTAGTTTAGGAACCAAACTCATCGGCCATGTGGCAAGAAGATTTTTAAGTATGGGAGTAAACGATATGGTTTTATTTGGCATTCCGCAGAATCCTTCTTGCGCATTTCATGAAGCAATGGGTGGAAAAAGATTGTACTCCGAAAAAGGAACGTTTGATGGGGGCTATCGTTGGACGGATTTGAAAAAGTTAGCAGAACTTTGCCCGGTCAACTGATTTTTTGTTATACTCAATTCCATAATAATGAAAGAATTCATGTTTCTCATCCGCAATGAAGGTGATGCCAAAGCTGCATTATCACCTGACAAACATCTTGAGTTTGGAAAACAATGTGAGGTCTATATCGGCAAGCTTAAGGCAAAAGATAAGCTAATAGCAGCGCAGCCGTTGGTAAGAGAAGGTGTTGTTATTTCCGGCTCCAGGAATGCATGGAAAGAAACGCCCTGCGATCCTAATCGTGAGATACAGGTTGGCTATTATCATATTCTTGCCAACGACATTAACGAAGCTATTACTATCGCAAAAGACAATCCTGAATTTGAATATGTACCAACCGCGACTATTGAAGTAAGACCAATAAAAATGAAAGAGGAAGCAACGAAGTTTGTTTATCCCAAATAATTTGCTAAGAATACAGGACGAAATGAAAAACTTCATTAATAGCCTCAGGCGATCTTTTAGTAATGCCAGCAGACCGTCTAAGCAAACCAACCTGCGCAAACTCAAAGAAAGTATGGACATGCGTCCTTGCTTTCGATAACTATGCACCCTGAGCCTGGAAATTCCATGAATGCCCGTTCCTGATTTTTACCCTTTTGGGCTATTTGCCGGTTTTTATTCCTCAATCATTTAAAAGGGATTAGCATCGAAGATA
>DASTZB010000248.1:0-5516 GCA_035764525.1 Chitinophagaceae bacterium
AAAAACAAATTATTCGGCGTGCTTTGATAGACGATGGTAGAATTTGTTTAGGAATAACAGCACCTTTCCCAATCCATTTTCTCTCTTCTTTTGTTTAGGTTATCATCGTAAAAAAGATCATGAAGAAAAAATAGAGAGCCACCATTTTATTGTTACCCTTCGTGTTTAACACCCTCCTTGACACGAAAAACATGAAGTACGTATGGAAATATTGCATCAATAGTTTCCGCAGCACCTTTTGGAGAACCGGGAAGTGTGATGACCAATGTATTTTTTATAAATCCTGCAAGACCTCTTGATAACATTGCATAAGGGGTTCTTTGTTGGCCATAACTCCGCGCGGCCTCCATGATACCGGGAATTTCCCTGTCAAGCAATGGCGCAATTGCATCTGGTGTTACATCTCTTGGCGATAAACCAGTACCGCCAGTTAAAAGAATAAGATCATATTCCTCGTTGCTTAGCCGTCTGACTTTTTCCTGTATAGTTGAAAGATCATCGGGAATAATTTCATGATGAGCTACAGATAAATTAAGTTGCTCCAGTTTTTCAAGAATTGTCTTCCCGCTTTTATCTTCTCTCACACCAGCAGCAACACCGTCAGAACAAACAATTACTGCACAACGCAGATCATTTGGTTGCTGATCTTTAAAATCTGTTTTGCCACCTTTTTTTGCTTCCAGTTTGATTGTTGAGATTTCAACTCCTTTATCGAGTGGTTTCAGCATATCATAAATGGTCAACGCAGTGATTGCAGCACCATGCATGGCTTCTACCTCAACTCCTGTTTTATATATAGTATGAACTTCAACTGTGATAATAATATTTAAACCATCGAGCTCATGGGTAATCGAAGCATATTCAACCGGCAAAGGATGACAATCAGGAATTACATCACTTGTTTTTTTAATGGCAAATAAACCAGCAGCTCTTGAAAATTCAAACACATCACCTTTGGGAACAGTTTTATTTTTTACTGCATCCATCGTTTCTTGTTTGGAAACAGAAACAATGGCAGTTGCAATTGCTTTTCGAAGACTGTTCGATTTATGCGTGATGTCAACCATATTTATTTATTCTCTTTCCAATGATAAGTTTCATCTGTCAGTAATTCTTTCCCCCAAACCGGCAACTCGGCTTTTAATCGCTCCACTGTTTCTTCGCAAGCATCAATCGCTGCTTTGCGGTGTGCCGATGATGTAAATACAAACAAACTGATCTCCCCGGCCTTTACACTCCCCAAACTATGATATACATGCATACATGTAAGATCATACTTTGCAAAAATGTCTTCACGGATAGTGTACATTTTTTCCAATGCCATGTCTTCATAAGCTGTATATTCTATGGAAGCCACTTCTTTACCCTCGATCTTATCAGCTCTTACCTGTCCCAAAAAAATACTATGCCCCCCAATATCCGTTTTGCTGCTATGTTTTTGAATGCTATCAGCAATAAATGATGCAGCTATTGGCCCTTGCACAAATATATTTTTTGGTTTTCTTTCTTTCATACGGCATGTTTCTGTTTCTTCCATTCTACAATTCCCCCGCGAAGGCTGTAGATTTTCTTACTTTCTCCAAAAATACCGGATAAAATATTAGCTGCCTGTAAACTTCTTTTTCCGGATTGGCAAAAGGCAATAATAGTATCAGACTTAATTAGCGAAGTGTTATCAACAAGTTGAGCTAAAGGAATTCTGATATGACTAAATTCATTTACCCCTGGCAATTCATGTAGTTCTCTTACATCTATCACATCAATATTTCCCTTCGCCACCATACCATTAAAAATATCTGAATCAATTTCTGCTTGTTGTACCGGCGATGCACAAAGCCATTCATAGTCGATTTGCAAAAATTCTTTTTTGCTTCTGGGAATCAATGATCTTGTTTCCGTTCTTGCTGATAAATTAAGTGTGTAAACCTGGTTGTTTAAAGCATTATACGTAAACAATTGATCAGTTAACGGCTCGCCAATCCCGGTAATCAGTTTAATTGTTTCATTCGCCATCATAGTACCAATAATTCCCGGCAATACCCCCAACACTCCGGCTTCTGCACAGTTCAATACTTCCCCATCTTTTGGCGGATCAGGAAAAAGGTCTCTGTAATTAACATCTGTTGCGTTTTTATTTCTGAAAACACTTACCTGTCCCTCAAACTGTGATATAGCTCCATACACCAATGGCTTATTCAACAATACACAAGCATCATTGATCATATATCTTGTAGAAAAGTTATCCGTGCCATCAATAATGATGTCAAAATCATCAATGAGTGTAAGTGCATTTTGTGTAGCCAGTCTTTCGTTGTAAGAAATGATTTTTATTTCAGGATTCAGTTGCTGTAAAATATGTGCGGCTCGTTTTGCTTTTGATAACCCAATATCATTTACTGAATACAAGACCTGCCGATGAAGGTTATTTAAGGCTACCACATCATCATCTACAATACCAATAATGCCGATCCCTGCTGCAGCGAGATATTGCAAAGCAGGGCAGCCTAAACCACCTGCGCCTATCACCAATATTTTTGCTTCCAACAATTTTTGCTGGCCATCTTCACCAAATTCTGGTAAAATGATCTGGCGATGATAGCGTTCATATAAATTTTGATCACTCATTTTATCCACCTGAGAATGGCGGCAGCAAGGCCACCATGCTTTTTTTATTTAAACCAGTGTTTTCAGTTATTACCTGTTTATCTACGGCTATCACATATTTTATAGTCGTCAACTCAGGATACCGTTTATTTAATAGATCGACCAGGCTATCAGTATCTGGCACATTATCGACAGAAACAGAGCCTCCTGCTATTTCTGCCAACTTCCCAAACAAAATAATTTTTACACTCATAAAATAATAACGGGGTAACAAAATTACTCATACTGTCTCTAATAGCATATTTAAAATTTATCTTTGTCCCAAAGTAAATCTATGGGTAAAGAGAATGAATATATTACAGAAGATCACCGGGCCTTTATACAAGACCAACGAATGTTTTTTGTCTGTACATCTCCACTAAGTGCTTCAGGTCATATTAATCTTTCTCCAAAAGGATTTGATTGTTTCAGGATCCTTTCCCCCAACGGTGTAGGATATTTAGATATTACCGGTAGCGGTAATGAAACTTCGGCCCATCTTTTAGAGAACGGCCGGATAACTTTTATGTTTTGTGCTTTTGACGGCCCCCCAAAGATTTTGCGGCTGTATGGAAAAGGGAAAACTGTTTTACCCGGTGATGATGAATGGGAGGAATTATCAAAACAGTTTACCATCCTTCCTGCAACCAGGCAGATCATTGTTGCAGATATTTTTAAAGTAAAATCATCATGTGGTTTTGGTATTCCAATTTATGAATACACCGCCGAAAGAGATCATGCTTTTAAATGGGCGGAGAATAAAGGTGAAGATGGTCTTGAAGAATATAAAAAGGAAAAAAACAGGGTGAGCATGGATGGCTTGCCTGCACCTATTGCTTCTAAATTCATTTAACTCTCTCGATAATTATTTTCTGCAATCCTTTTACATACCTGCGGCCCGTCATTTGATCTTTGGATGAAACAAGGGCAATCCTGTTATCCAATGTTATTGCCGGTTTTCCGTCTTGTGCCGTTATGATATAAACATATTTACCAGTGTCGTTGTTGAATATTTCATTCCATGAAAAAACAACTTTATAATTATCCGATGCAATGCAAACAAAATAATACTCACTAAGCACTTTAGGTGTTTCTGAATCAATTTCGACCTTATTTAAAATGTCTTTTAATAAAATCCCTTTAACATTTTTTAGAGTGCTTCGTCTTTCGCCAAGATGATTTGTGATAACAATACTGTCGATAGAATACGATTTGTAAGATGAAAGATCGGCCAATGAAACAGTCAGACTTTTCTTTACTTTTCCTTCAATAGAAAAATTTTCAGTAGTAGGAATATTTTCTTTCTGCGCAGATGCAGAAAAAACAGTAAACGTCAAAACCAGATACAGGATCGATCTCACAAAAATTTATTTTAGGCCGATGTAAATAATAGTTTATATGCAGCCACTATCAGTACGACGGCCAGCATGTATTTCAAATTATTTGATTTGAATTTCAACGAACCGAAATATGCGCCACAAATTCCCCCTGCAAATGCGATAGCGACATACGCATACATGTCAGCACTGAAATTAATTCCTTTTTGTAATTGCCCCGCCAGGCCTGACAATGAATTGACGAATATGAATAAAGCACTGATGGCAGCCGTCTGTTTCATGTCTGTCCATTTCAGTAATAATAGAACAGGAGATAAAATAATTCCCCCACCTATGCCAATAAGACCTGAAAGAAATCCAATAGCCGCTCCGATCAGCAACGATAAGGCCAGGTTTGATTTTTTTATTTCCTGCACTTTAATGTTTGCAAAAAACAAAAACCTGATGATTGGTATTATCAATAATATACCAAGTACTTTTTTATAAATGTTATCGTCAACAGTTATCAACCCACCTACATAGGCCATGGGCACCGATGTGATCGCAAATGGCAAAAATATTTTCCAGTTAAAATGTTTGCCGCGATAAAATTGAATGAATGATGTAAGTGAGACAAAAAGATTCAGCAATAATGCCGTTGGTTTCATTACCTCAGGGCTAAAGCTGAAGATAGCCATCAACGCCAAATAACCACTGGCACCGCCATGTCCTACGGATGAATATAAAAAAGCTACAAGGAATAACAGTATGTAAAAAAGAATAAGACTATCCACCGAAAATTATTATGGCAATAAATATACATCAACCAATTCACCTTCTTTCAAAGATGTTATTTCTTCATCAATTTGTATCAGGCAATTGGCTTTGGCAAATGAACTTAAGCGAAAGGATTCCTGTGCATCCAAAGGCAATGCAGTTTTGCCGTTATAAAAACCTTTGAGAAAATGAGTGAGCCCGGTATTCTTTTGAAATGCTTTTGCCAACGGAACTTTTATTATTTGCAAACCAATTTTTCTTTTTGATAATTTCTCCAACGCAGGAATTACATATTGATAAAAACAAGTTAGTACAGAGGAAGGGTTGCCCGGCAAACCGAAAACAAGCTTATTTCCTTTTTTTCCAAAATACAATGGCTTACCTGGCCTTTGTTTTATTTTATGAAATAATTTTTCAACGCCACATTCTGTTGAGGCTTGCAATACAAAATCATAATCACCAACACTGATGCCGCCCGTCAACAGAACAACATCGCTTTGTTCTAATGCTTTCTTCAAACTTCCTGTTACTATTTCAGGTTTATCAGAAGCATACAGAATTTGTATGCTATCAATTGAGAGTTGTCTTAAAACTGCCTTCAATGCAAAAGAATTTGATTCAAACACTTGTCCATGCTGAAGTGGGTTGCCTGGTTGTTGCAATTCATTCCCCGTGACAATAATGCTAATAGAAGGATTGGGAAAAGCTTTTACTTCTGTAATTCCAATCCCAGCCAAAAAACCAATTGCCGCAGGAGATAAAATATTTTCCTTTTCTAAT